>JAQVDB010000041.1 GCA_028698525.1 Clostridia bacterium | reverse complement strand
TACTTAATTTAAAAACAGGCGAATAGCATTTTAATGATTGTGATTTTGTGAAGCATTATTTGATCAATTATAAAACAATCATTATGTATAAATTAAAGGAGGTGTAAACTCAATGGTCCCACCGGGCTAGAGGTATACGGGATCTTGCTTGAAGAGAGTGTTATGGATTATAAATTTTCGTTTAAATCATTAAAACAAATTAACTAAGGGGGATGATGTAATGAAAAACTATTTTGCTGTCAGTACAAATACTTATCATGGGTTTAGCTTGGATGAGGCATTAAATGGTATATCCAAAGCTGGTTTTAAGTATGTTGAACTTGCTGCCGTCAAGGGATATACAGAGCATGTGGGTTGGGAGATGACAGATGATGAGCTGCAGAAAGTTAAAGATAAGCTTGACGATTATGGTCTTATGGCAATTGCGGTAAGTGGACACAGCAGTCTTCTAGAAGAGGATGGAATTGAGCTTTTTATAAAAAACATAGAACTTGCAGGTAGGTTAGGTTGTAAATATATCGTAACTTCAACAGGAGAAGCTCATGGAGATGAGTCAGTAGTAGAGGATGATTCGGCATTAGTAAATACATTAAAGGACCTTGCAGAAAAGTGCAAAGAAAACGGTGTAAAATTGGTTATCGAGACCCATGGGAATAATTACGGAAACGGAGAGGTGTTGTATAACCTTTTAAGCAAGGTTGATTCTGAATATGTAGGTATAAACTATGATACAGCAAATGCGATTTTTTACGGGAACGTAGAACCAGAAGAGGATATATTGAAATGCAAAGAAAAGCTTTATTATATACACTTGAAGGATAAGTTAGGAGAAAGGCAAGAATGGAATTTTCCGGCAGTAGGCAAGGGATATATAGATTTCAAAAAAATATTTAAAAATATCGAACAGACGGGATATCAAGGTCCCTTAAGTGTGGAGGTAGAATTTACTTCAGAGGGTCCCGGATCTCTTGAAAATGTTGATCAGGCTGTAAAGGATTCGTATGAGTATATACAAACATTGCTGTAATGGAAATTTTTAAATCAGGGGGATAAATCATATGGTTAAAGTTGGAATATTAGGGGCAGGGTTCATGGGTCGGACTCACGCAGATGCATATAAACAGTTGAAGGATGTAGAAATTTACGGTGTGTCCAACCGAAGCAGGGAAAAGGGGGAGAAGTTTTCCCAAGATTATAAATGTAGGTATTTCCAAGGTGCTGAGCAGCTGATAGAGGATGAGAATGTAGACGTAATAGATATATGTCTTCCTACGTACCTTCATGAGAAATATGCTGTTATGGCAGCCCGGCAGGGAAAACATATCTTGTTGGAAAAACCCTTTGCTTTGTCTATACAAGCTGCGCAAAACATTGTTGATGCAGTCCATCAGGCTGGAGTAAAGTTTATGGTTGCGCAAGTGGTAAGATTTTGGCCTGAATATGTGAAGATAAAGCAGATATATGATGATGGATTGCTGGGGGATATAAAAGTAGTGTATGCCAACAGGCTTGCTCAACACCCCAATTGGAGCGATTGGTTCCGTGACGTGGAGAAAGGTGGAGGTGGACTTTTTGATTTGCATCTCCATGATATCGATTATGTACGATATCTTTTAGGCCCTGTGGAGTCTGTATATGCTACAGGCAAAAAGAGCGATAACCAAGCTTGGAATCATGTGGTATCAATTCTCAATTTTAAAAATGGATCCAAGGCATGTGTGGAAGGCGCTTATGAGATGACGGATAATTATCCATTTACCATGGCTTTTAGGGCTGTAGGCCAGACAGGTACTGTAGATTTTGATTTTAGTGCTGGGTTTAATCTTGAGGATCGGGAATCGGCGATAAATAGGATGGTGTTATATCAAAATCAAAAAGATCCTGAAATTGTTTCGATAGAACAGCGTGATGCATATCTTAATGAGATCGAATATTTTATCGATTGCATAAAGAATGATAAGCCGATAGAAGTAGTTACACCTGATGAAAGCCTAGAGGTATTGAGAATAATACTTGCATTGCAAGAATCACTTGAAACGGGCAGAGTTGTAAAAATCTAATAAAACGGGGAGGGTTTGTTGTGAAAAAAAAGTTGTTTGTTTTTATCAGCCTAATTTTGATATTAGGGCTGACTGTTGCAGTTGCAGGATGTTCTACAGATGAGGGGGGACAGCAAGAGCAAACCGAGGGTGAACAGGAAAAAGAGAGTGAGGACACTGAGGCAAGCAAGGAGGGGGAAGAAGAATCTGGTCAAAAATATGTGTTTGGAAATATAAGTTGGGATAGAAATGATGTTTGGACCAATTATTCAGTGCTTGCCTTTGAATATGCAGCCCAGCAGAAGGGTGTTGAAACCATAGTGGTAGATCCTGAAGGGGATATGGAAAAACAGATTGCAGCTATGGAAGATATGATAACTAAAAAAGTTGATGCTATATCAGTATTTACTATAACTCCGGAGCTGGATGTGACTCTTGCAGATATGGCCAAGGAAGCCGGTATCCCTATTGTATTTGAGAACTCACTTCCGGGAGAAGAGGCAGAATATGTATCCTGTGTTGCCTGTCAATATGATGATATAGGATATGCTGCAGGTAAATTCATAAGCGAGACCTATCCTGATAGCAAACTGTTTTATTGTATGGGTGCTCCCGGTATGGGGATCACCGAACTATATGAAGAAGGGTTGCACAAAGCGCTGGATGAATTTGGAACGGTGGAATTAGTGGACACCCAACCCACTGATTGGGGAGCAGAACAGGCGATGAATGTTACCCAGAACTTTTTGCAGTCGGGGAAGGAATGTGATGTAATATTTGCAAACAATGAACAGATGGCTACAGGCGTTGTGAATGCCTTGAAAGACGCAGGGAAATTTGGAGAAATAAAGATTGTGGCCACCGGAGGAGGTCCTGATGGCTTGAAGATGATAGAGAGCGGAGATCTAGATGCAACGATAAGCGCTCCCGTATCCCTTCAAGGCTTGCTCACATTTAAAAACTTATGGCAACACCTAAACGGTAAGACACCTGAAAAGTTCATACCTCTTCCAGTTATACCTATTACTAAGGAGAACCTTGCTGAAGCGATATCCTGGGAGGTAGATGAGAAGGCTGTTGATTATATAGGTGGATTGGATTAAATATGTTTGCTGGCATTCTAAAATACAATATGATATTTTAGGGATTTATTTGCATAGATAAGTGGTAATAAAGCTGGTGATATCAACATGGGTATATATGATGCCTTGTAGGTTCCAAACTATCACACTATTTTTATACAATGGGGGATACAAAATGTGATATATAAGGTATCGTATATACCCTTATAAGGATAGAAAATAGGGAACCCAAAACATACAACTTGCAGTGAATGGGGTGTAGAGATGAGCGAAAGATTGCTTTATACAAAAAATATTGCAAAGACTTTTCCGGGGGTGAAGGCGCTTTCAGATATTAGCTTTGACCTTTATCAAGGAGAGGTCCATTGTATTGTAGGAGAAAATGGTGCAGGAAAATCTACATTTATAAAGATACTATCCGGTGCTCTGAAGCCGGACAGTGGGGAAATATACATAGATGACAGGCGGTTTAGTTTTCTAGACCCTTATCTTGCCCAGTCTTTAGGTGTACAGGTCATATACCAAGAGAATATATTAGTTCCTCAAATGTCTGTAGCGGAGAATGTATTCGTAGGAAGGGAGAAAACCGGAAGGTTTGGGATTATAGATTATAAGGGCATGCAGCAATACACGAAGGAGATAATAGATTTTTTGGGAATAGACCTTGATGCTACAAGCACAGTAGAGAACTTAGGAGTGGCTGATCAGCAGTTTGTAAAACTGATCAAGGCTATGGCTATGGATCCAAAAATATTGATAATGGATGAACCCACTACCATGTTTAATACAAAGGATACAGAGACGATATTGAAACTGGTGAAAGATATCAGTCAAAAAGGTATAGGAGTTATATATATATCCCATAGATTGAAAGAGATAACAAGGATAGCGGATAGGATAACGGTATTAAGAGATGGCAAGACTGTAAGCTGTTATGAAAACGGCGATGGTGTCGACTTGAATATGATAACTAGAGATATGGTAGGACGTTCTGTAGATGTTTTTTATAGAAAAGAGAAAAGTGACATAGGAGAAGAAGTTCTCAGAGTAGAGGGACTTAAACTGGATGAGGATTCAAGGCCTATAGATTTCAGTCTAAAACGAGGAGAGATTCTAGGTATAGCTGGAATGGTGGGAGCGGGTAGAACTGAAATAGTCAGAGCTATATTTGGGGCTGATAATATATTCAGTGGCAGTATTTTTTACAAAGGCAAAAAGATACAAATTAAAAATCCCAAGCAGGCAATAGAGACTGGAATAGGATTTATAACGGAAGATAGACAAAAGACGGGGCTAGCTTTAGGTTTGAGTGTAGTAAAGAATATGACTATCGCAGGATTGGATAAGTTCAGTGGAGGTTTGATCAACCTTAAACAGGAGACAGAGAATGCACAAAAATATGTAGATATGCTTGATATAAAAACTCCTTCGTTAGAACAAGAAGTGAGATTCTTAAGCGGAGGGAATCAACAAAAGGTAGTATTAGCAAGATGGTTGTTCAAAGATGTGGATGTATTCATATTTGATGAACCTACCCGTGGCATAGATGTAAACTCTAAGGCCGAAATATACAAATTAATGTCTGAACTAACTAAAGAAGGCAAGTCAATAATCATGGTATCGTCGGATATGCCTGAACTTATTGCTATGAGCGACAGAGTGATTGTAGTGAATAATGGCGAAATAAGCGATGCGGTGGCCGGTGATGATATAACTGAGGAAAATATACTTTGCAGCGCGATAGGGGTGAATGGAAATGAACAAGTTAAAAATAATATTTAAAAAGCAAACATTTTTTTTGTTGATTGTAATAATTGTTATTTCTATAGTAGTGAGCATATTGAACCCGAATTTTGCTACAGCTAACAATCTTTTTGCAGTATTCCAGCAGATAACGGTATTAGGCATAATCACTATGGCTATGTCTTTATTGTTGATATCCGGAGGCATAGACTTATCTATAGGTTCCATGATGGGTTTAAGTTGTGTAATCATATGTACCATGAGCATGAATGGAATAAGCACAGGTATTGCAGTCTTGACTGGTTTTTTAGTTTCGGTACTGTGTGGATTTATAAATGGTATAATAGTAAGTAAAAGCAGATGTATGCCGTTGATAATTACACTAGGTATGGATTATGTATATTATGGGCTAGCACTTGTTATATCTCAAGGACTTTTTTTGACCTTGGGAGGCGAGTTTAAATTTTTGGGGAGGGGTAGGATAATTGGCATACCTGTACCCATGATAATAGTTATAGTTGTTGCCATATTGACACATTTTTTACTCAAATATACAAAATACGGCAGAAGGATAGTTGCAATAGGTGGAAATGAAGAACTTGCATTTTTATCAGGTATAAATGTTGATGGTTATAAGATTGCAAATTATACATTGAGCGGTGCTATTTCAGGGTTAGCAGCATTGGTGCTGGTATCCAGACTGGGCAATGTTCTGGCTAATGTAGGAAGTGAATACGCACTCAAAGCGCTTGCAGCGGCTATCATAGGAGGAGTTACTTTTGAAGGTGGAAGAGGTACTGTTTTAGGGGTATTTTTAGGCGTTATACTGTTGGGGGTAGTATCCAATGCCATGAATATATTGAGCGTATCTTCTTATTTGCAAACAGTGGTATTAGGTATCATAATAGTCGTTGCCGTTGTGGTGAGCAATATAGATACAATAAAGAGTTAGTATGTTGGTAAAAAACTTTAATTTAACCCAATAAGCTAAGTCGCAGAAATTTTAAAATCTCCTTTTGGTAGAATGTTTGCAAAAGGAGATTTTTACATTCAAGTTATAGCACTGACTCTAAATGACAATGGTATAAAAAAGATGCTAAATTTTATTATTATTATATTTGCAATATTGGTAGGGATTAGCAGAACTTATGTGGGAGTGCATTATTTTAGCGATGTAATCCCGGGCTGGACGGCTACATCAGTGTGGATGCTGGGATTTGCTTGTAGAACCAAATATTTAATAGAGTGGGTTTGATATAATGAGCAAGACGGTGATTTGGTTTAAGAAAGACAGCAAATGCACGTGTTTTGCCCTACTTATTCTTTTTTAGGCTATAATAGAAATTTATGGATGTGGACATTTATCATTTTTATAGTAAAATGTGTATGTAGTAGGGATATCCCTGTAAATGTTGTATTAGGGCTGTTTGTACATAATTGTATGTTAATTTGCCTATAAATTTCTAATCTTTAATTATGCTAGTACTAAAGGTTAGAAATTATATAATCAAACTGCGGAGAGGAGGCAATTTTACATGAAGAAGAAGATTTTATCACTACTTATAGTATTGGTTCTTGTATTCTCACTAGTAGCATGCGGAGGTTCTGAAGGGAATGACGTTGATGTGGATGGCGGTGAAGGAACTGATATAGAAGAGCAGGAAGATGTAAACCCAGAGGAAGAATCCGAACAGGATGAAGTCGATGATGTAGATACAGAAGACGATGCTGATGTAGAAGATGCAGAATAGATTATTACACAAAAAATACCGGTCATTAAATTATGACCGGTATTTTTTTATTAAAATTCAAAAAGGGAAAGGGAAAAGTAAAATAATGTAGAAATCTATAAATGATAGAAATTGATAAAATAAGTATAAAATACAAATATTTATTTGTAAAATTTCAATAGGGGGGATAGTTACCATGTGTGATACTGTGGCGTTATTTTGCAGGGATGGAAGTGGTCGTTCTTTTTTTGGCAAAAACTCAGATAGGGAACCTGGAGAACCTCAAATAGTTTATTTTTCCAAGGATGCTGTGGATGAATTTAAGTCAAGACCATATATTGAGGCCTCACCTAAATATATCAAAGGTCCATTTTTAGCTCTCAAATCTATCTTTGATAAGTTTGACAATAAATATAGTGCATTGATATCCCGTCCTGTATGGATGTGGGGAGCAGAGATGGGGGTAAATCAATTTGGTTTATCTATAGGCAATGAAGCGGTTTTTTCAAAGGCAAAGGTGTCTGATGATGCCTTGCTAGGTATGGATATATTGAGGTTGGCATTGCACAACTGTAAAGATGCCAAACAGGCTGTAAGTTTCATTACAAGGTTGATAAATGAGTATGGACAGGGAGGGGACGGTGGGTATAGAGGCTCTTTGAAGTATCACAATTCTTTTATAATAAAAGACTTTGATCAAGGGTACATATTAGAAACGTGCGGTAAACATTGGGCACTGAAAGAAATTCGTGACGTTGCAGCCATATCAAATTCCTATTCCATAACAGATGATTTTTGTAAAGCGGATCTTGAAACTGACAGGCCCTATAATTTTAAGGCAAGGCATGAAAATAAATTGGTCAGTTTTTTTACTAAGGGGGATTACAGAAGAAATTATGCTTATAATTATCTAAAGAGCAATGATGGAAATTTGAAATGTATCATGAGTCTCTTAAGATCCCACATAAGTCCAAGTCAAAAGATGAAGAAGGGCATGAAATCTATCTGCATACATCCTGGTACATTTATAAAGTCAGAAACTACCTCTTCCATGATAGTAGATTACATAAATGATATATTCATAGTATGGTTTACTGGTTGTTCTCATCCTTGCGTGTCGCTGTTTAAACCGATAGTTTTTTCTGATGGCAAAACAGCTCAAGGCTTTGATGATATGGATTTTTCCATCGAATATTGCAAAAACGCAACAGATCTATCAAGGGTATTGGTAAAGAATTACTCCTTATTTTTAAATAATATTAAACCTATAAGGGATAAATATCAATCCGACTTCAAACAAACCATATACCAGAACATATACGCTAAAGAGCCTGAACAACTTATTTTTGAAAGTGAAAAGTGTATTGCTATGGAAAGTGAGTATGTGGATCAAGTAAAACAGATGATATAGAAAAGTTGGGTTATAAGGTAAATGATCTATTTAGCTTTGAATAGATCATTTACCTTATCTTGTAAGAATACTTTATTGTATCTTATTGTGCTCTGTTTTTTATACTTTCTATATCCCTCATCTATACATTGATTACATGCATTCCTGGGTATTGATATGGCAAAGATTGAATCTTTACCGCCTCTGCTAGCATTGGATTTTATTATTATAAGACCGGGACATTTTTTGCATACCTTGATGTTTTCAGTTTGATGTTCCATTATTCCATCAGTATCGTAGTAAATCTGTCTCTGTCTTGTAACCCACTGTCTTCCTTTCAGCGCTTTTTGGGAGATTTGGTCTTTGTTTTTCCACGCTACATATATTTGTTCACATACTCTTTTGATATATTCTGTTATTTCTGGTGCTTGTTTTATTTTATCAGGGTGGTAGTCCGGCTCTTTTATACCGCTATAGTCCACTCCTGCCATTGCAAGCATTATCCCTAGATTGATGTAAGGTAGAGCCCCTTCTATAGAATAGCCCCCTTCTAGCACTGCTATATCCGGGTCAAGCTTGTCATTGAGCTTTGCATATCCCTGTGCTGTAAAATTCATATTTGTTATAGGGTCAGTGTAGTGATTGTCCTGACCAGCAGAGTTTATCGTAAGGTCTGGTTTATATTCCTCTAATATAGGGAGTACTAAATTATCCAGCACGTATAGAAAACCTTGTTCACCTGTTCCAGGAGGAAGCGGTATATTTATGTTATAACCGATTGCCCCGGGGCCTCCGAATTCTTCTACAAAGCCGGTTCCAGGGAACAAAGTTCTTCCATCCTGATGAAACGATATAAACAGTGTTTGATCATCATTCCAATAGATATCTTGGGTCCCATCACCATGATGGCAGTCTGTATCCACTATTGCAATCTTTTTATTTCCATAGTGCTGTCTTATATTTTCCACCATTACAGCTTCGATATTTATTATACAAAAGCCTCTGTCACCATAGACTACTCTGTGTGCATGGTGCCCTGGCGGCCTCACTATTGCGAAGGATTTATCAGTTTGGTTTTCCATAACGCACTTGGCAGCAGTTATAGCACCACCTGCAGAAATAAGATGAGGTTGTGGGACTACCGATTTTACATCAGGGTAGCAAAAATGAACCCTTTGTATATCTTTTTCAGTGGCCAGTTCTGGATTATAGGTCTTTATTCCTTTTATATCAAATATGCCTTCTTCTCTTATCTGATCCATAGTGTATAACAGTCTTTCTTCTCTCTCGGGATGGGACGGGGTTATCGCCCAATCAAATGCAGGGAAGAATACAATACCTAGTTTGTTTTTTGCTTCAATCAATTTGCGCGCCTCCTTTTTCCATCGGTTTTGGATGTTTGTAAATAAGTCCGGGTTTTACCTGTGCTGATACACGTATATTTTTACCGGTGACAAAAAAGCCTCTCACCATATTAAAGCTATTTTCTTCGGTAATTTCAATAGGCACATTTTGGTTGCCAAAACCGGTTTTTTCAACGTGGGTTTTTATAAGCTCTGCCGCATCCTGTTTTGCATTTGAAAGAGTGTAATTGCTGCTGATATGTTGGTATAAACCTATTTCAGGGACTGAAAGTATTTTTCTTTCAGTATCTGCCAAGAGCGTGAGCTCAAATGTATTTCTGGTCAAAGCTGCACCTACTGCATTTGTAATCTCATAATTGTGCGGGACGGTATATGGGAGGTTCAGCTTTTTACTTATAATAGGAGCCGTTGCTTTTGCAGGCCCTCCTATTATCATCATGCTGCGTGGTTTTATTTTTTTACCGTGTAATAGCTCATGTATGGTATAAACAGGATGTCTGTTTATTTCTCTTAGTATATTGTCAATGTTGTGTTTTAATATGCTGCCAAAGGTATCATATATTTTTTGTGCGGCTTGTAAAGGTGAAATATTTAATTTTTTACCAATATCCGCCATGGCACCTTTTGCCTTTTGTGAGTTGCCGATGTGCATCAGCCCCAAAGCTATCATGGCATCGGTAGGGGTAGGTATAGTGCCTCCCAGTGCTATTGGCGGTCCCTTACGTTCAGGACCTATCTTTATGTTTCCCTCTTTGCTCACCACCACTGCACTGTCTCCTCCTAGACCGATGGATGTGCTATGAATAGCCCGTACCAAAGTGGGATAATTTGATATGGTGATTCCCTCCGGTTCAAAAAGTGGAACTCCGTCTGCAGTAAATGAGATATCTGTAGTAGTTCCCCCTATATCAAGAAATATGGAATCAGCATTTGAATCAGTCATAGCCAGGCAGCCCATCACGCTGGCTGCAGGACCAGATAATATAGTTTGAACAGGATGTTTTTCCGAGTCGTTTAAATTAATGGTCCCTCCATCAGCCTTCAATATATGTATCGGTACTTCCAGTCCTTTTGTACTACATGCTTTCTTTATGGCAGTAGAAAACTCCATAAATGACGAAGATACTGCTGAGTTCAGATATGAAGTGTATATCCTTCTAGGGAAATTTAGCTTGCCGGATAGTGTATGACCTGCTGTGACAGGCTGGAATCCGTTGGATATTAGCATATCAGTTATTTGTTTTTCATGCATGGGGTTTCTTGTGCAGAATTTGCATACAATGGCAGCGCTGTTTATATTTTTGTCAGATATGGATTTAAGCTCTTTTTTTACCTGTGCTATGTTTATAGGTTTTATTTCTCTACCCCTATGGTCTATATAACCTTCCAGAAATACATTGTAATCACCACATGCAAAATTGGAAGGGCTTAATCCTGGACCAGATTCTATGAACATAGCTACAGGTTGGGTTTTATTTTCCACTATTGCATTTGTAGATATGGTTGTACTTAAATTTATCTTTTCTATTTTTTTTATGTCGTTACCTTTCATCAATTGCTCAATGGTTTCCCATATGCAGCCCAAAAGATTTGTCTTATCAGTAGGATATTTAGCTGTGTCAATTATCTGTTTATTATCTATAAGTACAGCATCTACATGGGTGCCGCCGGTATCTAAACCTATGATCAATTTCTACGCCTCCTTGAAATATTTGGAATAGCTCTAATTAAGATTATATTAGTACTAGGACAATTATTCAAGTTTGCATAGGTTTTAGATATTAAAACATGGTTATTATAGATATATATACTTATGGAAGAATGGGGTGGTTATTTATGGATTGCCAGAAAAAGAGAGTATTGGTATGGGAGATAGTAGGTGTTTTAATTATTTTAGGGATATCTAGTCTTCTGCATTTTTGTTTTGAGTGGAGCGGGAACTTTAAGCCGTTGGCAGTATTTTGTGCTGTAAACGGAAGCACTTGGGAGCATCTAAAAATAGGATTTTGGGGTGCTGCATTCTATAGCCTGATAGAGTATTTTGTTTTTCTCAAAAGAAATAAAAATTTTGTTTTTGCAAAGACGCTATCCTTTTATTTAATCGTCATTTTGACAGCTTTATTTGCATTCATATTCAGGGATCTGTTTAAGATAGAGATGTTAGCAGTTGACATATTATATTTTACAGCTGCCATTTTTATTGCACAATTGATAAGTTATAAAATATTGATCAGTCATAGTAACTATAGAGTATATAGACCGTTTGCATTGATTGCTTTGGTCATAATAATTGCTGCCTTTAGTCTGCTTACTTATTTTCCTGTTGAAATAGGAATATTCAAGGATCCCGTTGAAGGAGGATATGGTTTGTAGGTTTTGAAGTTAGATTAAATAAGAAAATAAATTACAGGCGGGGCTAAAATTAAGCCCACAGCCTGACTGATTTTATTAAACTATCTTTCTTGCTTCTAGGTAATATCTTTTTTCTTCAGCTTCTCCCATAGAGAATGTCTTTCTAGGGAGCACTCCGTCCAATATTATAGTCTTAAAAAGCTGATTTTTAGGCATAGGCGGAAGCAGAAAGCCTATATTTCCATCTTTAGATGAGAGTGTTTGAACTGCTTTCTGTCCGTGTATGTAATCGATGGATGATTCAGCATGCACATTTAAATATTCATCTAAAAATGACTGCAGGGAACCTACTGCAAGATTGTGTATAGGGTTTTTTATTTCAAAAATGCCTGTTTTGTTTTCAAACATAAATATCAATTTATGAGTATTGATTTCGGTTGTCTTTAATTGGCTGATATCCGGCTGTCCTTCAGTATATGTGCAGACAGAGTCCTTAAAATAGCTTTTCATTTGGTGGATTATCTCTTGGGCATTGACATTAAACACAACTCTATGTATAGGCTCAAAGCTAATCCCTTGATCATGGATGTTTACAAGTTCTACCAGCGCATATCTTGCAGGATGATTTTCTATCTGATTTTGGTTCAATGATTGTTTGATTTTTTCCCAACAAGCCTTAGCGGTAGCTAAAGAATGATTTCCGTCTCCCACGGCAAACAATAAAGGTTTAGTGTTTTCATTTACCCCATACTTTTGAGAAAAAACTTGAGGATGGCAGAGAGATTCCAAAGCATTTAAAATGTTTTGTATCATTTGTTTATCGTCGACTTT
This sequence comes from Clostridia bacterium, assembly GCA_028698525.1. Taxonomy (NCBI): domain Bacteria; kingdom Bacillati; phylum Bacillota; class Clostridia; species Clostridia bacterium. The sequence goes on along the minus strand of JAQVDB010000041.1, from coordinate 7,428 downwards.
ATAGCCTTCAATGTGTCCGCCGTCCAGCATAAGATCAAAATCATATAATTTTTGCATTCTATCTATATTATCAGCTAGGGGTTCTATCACAGTTTTTCCCGGATCATCTATCAATATCATTATATGGGGAAGTTCTATAGCTGCGTTTTGGCGTATCTTCATCCTGGGTGGTATTCTGTCCAGCACTGTACCTTCTGTTGCTCTTATCAGGGTATCAGCACCTCTATTGTAATCATATTGTTCAAGGTCAAGGGCTATGATGAGTCCTTTTCTGGAAGGTGTGTGTGCAGTTTGTCTGTCCAGATAAACGAATCCTGGGTCTTGCTGTTTCAATATTCCCTGAGAGATATATTGCTGCATTGTATTATGTATGTCTGAAATTCTTTTATCTTTATCGTCATCGTTTAGATATACTTCGGGAAATATAAGATTAAGAGTGGAAGGGGAATCTGCCACCGTTTCACTTGCTTTTTCCCAATACTCCGGCTGTGAAGTATACTGGTCACAGGCGATTATCGACCATTTTTTCATGTCTATATCCTTTTTTGGAAGCATTATAGAGGGAACAGCCACCCCGATTTTATTATTATGTATCATATTTTTACAATCCTCCATTTAAACGTTTATTTTAAAAACAAGCTTATTATTGTTATATAAATCCATATAAAGTTCAGGTTAAACATCGAATAGGGACTTGCATGAATGGTCTTGCATACAAGCCCGGTACGTAATTGCTATTATCCTTGCAAATACAGTAGTTCCGGGCGAGTATAATCCCATCGTGCACTATATTATATATAAATATATTATAGTGCGGTACATTAAGTCGCAACTCCGAGTATTATATGTGTCCTTTACAATAAAAGTTTAACCCATAAAAAACAAAAGGTCAACAAAACAAAACAGGTTAAATCCAAGTTGGATTTAACCTGTTTTAATGATGAGTATTATTCTTCTGCAAGTTTTTTATATGCTTTATATCTTTCTTTTGTATCCTGTTCTGCTCTCTTGAACAGTTCTTCTGCTCTATCTGGGAATGTCCTGAGCAGCGATGAATAACGTACTTCACCCATCAAGAAGTCTTTCACTGATCCTGTAGGCTCTTTAGAATCAAGTGTGAATGGGTTTTTACCTTGTTCTTTCAATAGAGGATTATATCTGTACAGATGCCAGTAGCCTGTTTCAACTGCTTTTTTAGTTTCTTCCTGTGCACATCCCATTCCCTTAGTTATACCATGGTTTATACATGGAGCATAAGCGATTACCAGTGAAGGACCTGGATAGTTTTCTGCTTCTGTAAGCGCCTTGATCAACTGATTCTGGCTGGCACCCATTGCCACTTGTGCTACGTATACATAGCCGTAAGTCATAGCTATACGGCCTAGATCTTTTTTCTTCACATCTTTACCGGCAGCTGCGAATTTAGCCACTGCACCGGTAGGAGTCGATTTAGATGATTGACCACCTGTATTTGAATATACCTCTGTATCAAATACCAGCACATTTATATCTTCTCCTGATGCAAGTACATGGTCTAGACCTCCAAAGCCTATATCATATGCCCAACCATCTCCTCCAAATACCCAGAAGGATTTTTTAATCAGGAAGTCTTTTTTGTCAGCTATTTCATCTAATATAGATTTTAATTCGTTATCATCAGTTTTATACTGTTCAATTATATTTATCAGATTTGCAGATGCAACCTTTGATTTTTCGCCATCTAGCATTGTATCTAACCATTCTTGAAGAGCAGACTTGAGCTGTTCATCCATGTCTTTTTCCAGTGCTTTTTCACACAGATCTGCAATTTTGTTTCTCATCTGTTTTACGCCTAACAGCATTCCGAATCCGTATTCAGCGTTGTCTTCAAAGAGGGAGTTTGCCCATGCAGGACCTCGGCCGTTTTTGTCCGTAGTATATGGAGTTGTAGGCGCACTACCTCCCCATATGGACGAACATCCTGTAGCATTGGCTATCATCATCCTGTCGCCAAACAATTGTGTGACCAGTTTTGCGTACGGTGTTTCACCGCAGCCGGCACATGCTCCGGAGAATTCAAGAAGTGGCTGTTCAAACTGACTGCCTTTAACTGTGTTCTTTCTTGAAGGATTATCCTTATGAGGAACATTAACAGCGTATTCCCAATTTTCAACCTGATCGGTCTGTGTTTCAAGGGGCTTCATTACCAATGCCTTTTCTTTCGCAGGACAGACCTGAGCACAGTTCCCACAACCGGTACAATCTGATGGAGATACCTGGATTCTAAAGCTATAGTCTTCAAATCCTTTACCTCTAGCCTTTATGGTATCGAAGTTTTCAGGTGCATTTTTAGCTTCTTCTTCATTTACCAAGAAAGGTCTTATAGCAGCATGGGGACATACATATGAGCACTGGTTACACTGTATACATTTATCCGCCTGCCATTCAGGAACTACAACTGCAATGCCCCTCTTTTCATATTTTGCAGTTCCGTGAGGGAATGTACCGTCTTCTTTTCCAACAAATGCACTTACAGGTAGTTTGTCTCCTTGCTGTTTGTTAACCGGTTCAAGGATTTCTTTAACAAATTCTGGAACATCTCTTTCTTCATCTATAGTTTGATCTTGTGCATTTGCCCATTCTTTCGGGATTTCAACTTTGTTTAAAGATTTTATTCCCTGCTCAACTGCTTCAAAGTTCATATTAACTACTTTTTCGCCTTTTTTGCCGTAGCTAGTTTTAATAGCTTTTTTCATATATTCTACTGCATCATCTATAGGTATTATATCTGCCAATTTGAAGAAGGATGCTTGCATTATCATATTTATTCTGCCGCCTAGGCCTATTTCTCTAGCTATATTCACAGCATCTATTGTATAAAAGCTGATGTTGTGATTTGCAATGAATCTCTTCATATCTGCAGGCAGATGCTTATCAAGCTCTTCTTTATCCCAACCGCAGTTCAACAAAAATACTCCGTTATCCTTGAGGTCGGATACCATATCATATTTTCCTACATATGATGGGTTATGACATGCTACAAAGTTCGCTTTGTTTACAAGATATGTGGACTTTATAGGATTCTTGCCAAATCTTAAGTGGGATATTGTTACTCCACCTGACTTTTTAGAGTCATATGAGAAATATCCTTGTGCATACATATCTGTGTGGTCGCCTATTATCTTTATAGCATTTTTATTTGCACCAACAGTTCCGTCTGAACCTAATCCCCAGAATTTACAGCTGATGGTACCTTCTGCAGAAGTATCTATCTCTGGGCCTGTCTCTAAAGATAGATTAGTAACATCATCTACAATACCTATTGTAAAATGGTTTTTGGGATCCTGTTGTTTTAGGTTATCGAATACTGCAATGATCTGTGCAGGAGTAGTATCCTTTGAACCTAGGCCATATCTACCGCCTACAATTACAGGACTGTTAGCTGCTTCGTAGTATGCTGTGCGAATATCTTCATACAATGGTTCGCCAATTGAACCTGGCTCTTTGGTCCTATCAAGTACAGCGATGCTTTTAACTGTTTCAGGAACGCAGCTTAAAAGATGTTTAACTGAGAATGGTCTATAAAGTCTGACCTTAACCAGTCCAACCTTTTCACCTTTGGAATTCAAATAATCCACTGTTTCTTCTATGGTGTCACATACTGAACCCATGGCTATTATGATACGTTCAGCATCTTCTGCTCCATAGTAGTTAAACAATTGATAGTTTCTTCCTGTTAATTTGTTTATTTGGTGCATGTAGTTTTCAACTATTTCGGGTACTGCTAAATAAAACTTATTTGAAGATTCTCTAGCCTGGAAGAAGATGTCTGGATTTTGTGCAGTTCCTCTTGTGACCGGATGTTCCGGATTTAATGCGTTGTCTCTAAATCTTTTTATTGCATCATAATCCACTAGACTGGCAAGGTCATCGTAGTCCAGGGCTTCTATTTTTTGTATTTCATGTGACGTTCTGAATCCATCAAAGAAATGAAGGAAAGGAACGCGAGATTTAATAGCAGACAAGTGTGCTACAGCACCTAAGTCCATTACTTCTTGTACGTTTGTGGATGCAAGAAGCGCAAAACCAGTTTGACGACATGCCATCACATCAGAATGATCACCGAATATTGAGAGTGCGTGTGATGCTAAAGCACGTGCACTTACATGGAATACGCCAGGAAGCAGTTCACCAGCTATTTTATACATATTTGGAATCATCAAAAGAAGTCCTTGTGAGGCGGTGAATGTAGTTGTAAGTGCCCCTGAGGCTAATGAACCATGAACAGCTCCTGCTGCACCCCCTTCTGATTGCATTTCTGCAACGCTTACTTCTTGTCCGAAAATGTTTTTTCTCCCATTAGCACTCCATTCATCAACATATTCTGCCATTGTGGATGATGGGGTAATAGGATAGATGGCAGCAACGTCAGTAAATGCGTATGACACATAAGCAGCCGCTGTATTGCCATCCATTGTCTTCATGTTTTTTTTGACCATGATTTTGTCCCCCTTGTACAACATATATTATTTATTATTACAGATATCCTGATTTAAACCTTATAACCAATAATATATATTTTGGATTTAAAATTTGGACATCTATTTTCATAGACTGTGAATATATTCAATCTATGTATTTAGCTTTATCGTTAAAATTCATATTATAATATGAATGTCTAATTAGATAATATCATTTGATTATATACAATACAATACAATATAAAAAATATATAATACTTATTCACTCAACACTTTTTGTAAAGAAAGACTATAATTTTGAGAAAGGCCGTAAGATTTTCCCCACTTTGCTACAGGTCTTGAAGGGGTGCCCTTTTTTACAAGTATAACATATCCTATATTTCCACTGTTCAATTCTACTTTGCCATCCCTTCTTCCACGATGAAAAAGTGCCCACTGAGACACTAAAGGAGATAACCATTATTTGCACCATACAACAATAACATGTACAAATAATATTATACTATCATACTTGATAAATCAAAATTCAAAGTTTGTTTTCAACAAAAAATTATGAAATCTATGCATATCTATTATATTTCTACCTTATTTTCTTATCTCCTTTTTAAAAATTAATAATTTTAATAAAAATAAGCTATAATCTATCGACCATGGTTTTTAGCACCTTATCGAAGGGCATGCAACCTATTTGATCCATTATCTTCTCAAGTTGTGTTTCCCTTTTTAAGGTACCTGTAAGCAATATTTGAACTGTCTGGTCTTTATCCAACAGTATGGACTCGACTTCCAGCACATTTGCAAGTATCCCTGATATTACCAACAGTTGAGAAGGGGTTAATTCTAATCTTTTGCATTCTTTATTAGGGTTGTTCTTATGTTTGATATTTTTATTTTCCGATCCGTTTTTACCCATAATTTCTCTTATCATTGATTCTAACTCTTTTGATGAAAACATTATCTTCCTCCTAGGCAAATATTGGATACAGAATCAGGGTATAACAATTGTTTCATCAGGAACCTCGGTAGGCCTTCCAATTCCAGTTACAAATATAAAAAATAATAAGGAGATTATGATCAGCAAAACATCATGTTGAAAGTCTTTGCAGCTTGACATACAAGTCACTCCTTTGTATTCTATAATATATTTTATATTATGTTGGAATAGCATAAAAAGTGAATTAGAAAGGCTAAACAAACAATAATATATTTAATATAATAAAATTTTAGTATAGTTTTTACAGATTAGGATAAATTGTGTTACAATCTAATAGTGGATTAAAGGCTGGTATCAGGTAGTAAGGGGGGATTAATATGCAAAAATGCGGAATTGTAAAATTGATAATTTGCTGTTTGGCTTTGATATTTTTATTATCAGGATGTTTACAAACACAAAAAGAGTTCGGGTTAAACCCTAAAGAGCCCATTTCTATTCAAATATGGCATTATTACAATGGCCCCCAGAAAATGGCTTTTGATGACATGGTTATGGAATTTAACGAGACTGTAGGGCTTGAAAAGGGAATTATTGTAGAAGCCTTTAGCCAAGGTAACGTAGATGATCTGGAGAGAAAATTAATTGAAGCTGTTAATAAAAAAATAGGAGCAGGAGAAATTCCGGATATTTTTGCAGCCTATGCGGATACTGCTTATCAGGTTGATAGATTAGGTCTTTTGGTAGATTTGGAAAGCTATCTTACCCCTGATGAGATAGATGAATATATAGATTCATATATTGAGGAGGGGCGTTTTTACGATAATGATGGAGTCAAAATTTTCCCAATTGCCAAGGCTACTGAAATTATGATGTTAAACAAAACAGATTGGGATAAATTTGCTAAAGACACTGGAGCCCGAATAGAGGACTTAAAGACTTGGGAGGGGATAGCCAGGACTGCTGAAAAATATTATGATTGGACAGATAGCTTGACTTCAACGCCAGATGATGGCAAGGCCTTTTTTGGTAGGGATGCGATGGCAAACTATATTATAGTGGGTTCCAAGCAGCTTGGCCAAGAGATATTCGATGTAAAAAATGGACAAGTTAATTTAACTATAGATGATGATATTATGCGTAGACTATGGGATAATTTTTATATCCCATATATAAATGGATATTATAAGGCCGTTGGGAAGTTCCGCTCCGAAGATGCCAAGACAGGAGAAATAATAGCTCTTGTGTGTTCAACATCAGGTGTTGTATATTTTCCTGAAAGCGTTATTACTGATGATAATGAGGGGTATGATATTGAGACCATGGTATTGCCCTTACCTAATTTTGAAAATACTACTCCATGTGCAGTCCAACAGGGGGCCGGTATGGCTGTTGTTAAATCGGATAAAACCCATGAATATGCATCCGTTGAGTTTTTAAAATGGTTTACCCATAGGGATAGAAATGCAAAATTCTGTATAGAATCAGGATATATGCCGGTCAAAAAAGAATCAAATGAAATTCAATTTATACAAGAATATATGGCTGATAATGAAAAGATTACAAATCAGTTGTATCTTTCAGTTCCTGTGGTTGTGAGCCAGCTACAAAACTATGAGCTGTATACGAATAAGCCCTTTGAAAATGGTACAGATGCAAGGGTTGTCTTAACAAACTCTTTAATAGACAAGGCAAAATCGGACAGAGATAAAATTGTTAACCTATTAGACCAAGGTATGACACGGGACCAAGCTGTCAGTCAATTTGCCACAGATGAAAACTTTAATAAGTGGCTGTTGGAATTTAAAAAGAGCTTACAAGATGTAATAGAATAAAGAACCTATGGGAAAAGGTGGAAGTATCACTGTGGAAAAATCAGGTTTTGATGGCAACTCAATAATAGCAAGATTGTTATTTGTTATGCTTGCAGTTTTATTTGTCCAGGCGTTGGTGTTTGCAGGTGTTATTTTATATGGAGGCACAATAGAGGAGCTTAACAACAATTCATTTGAAATATTAAATCAACGTGTGACTGGT
>JAQVDB010000040.1 GCA_028698525.1 Clostridia bacterium | reverse complement strand
CGGGGATAATGTAAACATGACAATAGAACTTATAACCCCGATAGCTATAGAAAAAGGATTGAGATTTGCTATAAGAGAAGGCGGCAGAACCGTTGGTGCAGGCGTTGTTACTGAAATAATAGAATAATTTCGGATGGGGTTTTCCCCTTCCGAAAATAAGGTTTATTAGCTTTGTATTATTGACATGCGATGAAGTAAAAGGTTGCTGGTGGAGGCCAGGTAATTTTTATGGAGAATGTCCGCTTATAAAATCGGGCGACTGGAGTACTTGTACCCAACAAGTGGCAACGCCAGGGAGAGTGTACAAGGAAACATAGTCGTACGTAAAAAAACGTGCGATTCAAGGAGGTTAGAAAATGGCAAAGGAAAAGATAAGAATAAAGCTAAAGGCTTATGACCATAATGTTTTGGATCAATCTGCCGAAAAGATAGTGGAGACTGCAAAAAGGACCGGTGCAAATGTTTCGGGGCCTATACCCCTTCCAACAGAAAAGAATGTAGTTACAATATTAAGAGCACCGCACAAATATAAAGATGCTAGAGAGCAGTTTGAAATGAGAACACACAAAAGACTGATAGATATCTTAATGCCTACACCCAAAACGGTAGATTCTCTTATGAGATTGGATTTACCTGCAGGTGTAGATATAGAGATTAAACTGTAAATCAATAATAAGTACTCTGCCAGGGAGGTGGCAAGATTGAAAAAAGGAATTTTAGGAAAAAAAATAGGTATGACTCAGATTTTTGCAGATAATGCCGATGTTATACCTGTTACTGTTATAGAAGCAGGTCCATGTGTAGTCCTTCAAACAAAGACTACAGAAAAGGATGGATATGAAGCAGTAAAAGTCGGTTTTGAAGATAAAAAGTTAAAAACTAAAAATGAAGATGACAAGGAAAGTTATAATATTCCAAGACCTATAAAAGGCCAGTTCGACAAAGTAAAATTGCCATACAAGAAACATTTAATGGAACTTAAGTTTGAAGATTCCGATCAATATAAGGTTGGCGATGAAATAAAGGTTGAGATCTTCAAAGAAGGAGATAAAGTTGATATAACTGGTATATCAAAGGGAAAAGGATTCACTGGAGTTATTAAGAGGTGGAATCAGGGAAGAGGACCTACAACTCATGGTTCTAGATATCATAGAGGGCCTGGCTCGATGGGAGCAAGCTCTTCCCCTGCAAAAGTATTTAAAAACAAAAGATTATCCGGACATATGGGAAATGAAAGGGTAACAGTTCAGAATTTAGAGGTCGCTAAAGTTTATGCTGACAAGAATTTACTGTTGGTAAAAGGCGGAATTCCTGGACCAAAAGGAAGTTTAGTTGTAATAAAAGAATCAGTTAAAAGGTCTTAATTGTTTGGAAAGGAGGAACAATAATGCCAGTAGTCGATTTATATAATATGACAGCCCAAAAAGTAGGAGAAGTCGATTTAAACGATTCAATATTTGGCACAGAAATAAATGAGAAATTGATGCATCAAGTTGTAAAGATGCAGTTAGCAAATAAAAGACAAGGCACACATTCTACCAAGACAAGAGGCGAAGTGCGCGGTGGTGGTGCTAAACCTTGGAGACAAAAAGGTACTGGTAGGGCCAGACACGGAAGCATACGTTCTCCTATATGGGTAAAAGGCGGAATAACTTTTGGGCCTAAACCAAGGGATTATAGTTATGATATGCCCAAGAAAATGAAAAGGCAGGCATTAAAGAGCGCATTGAGTTCAAAAGTTATGAATAATAATTTTGTAGTTATAGATCAACTTGACTTTGAGCAACCCAAGACAAAAGAGATGAAGAAAGTGTTAGATAGTTTTAACATAGATAAAAAAGTTTTGTTGGTTATAGATAAGAGTCAAACAAATGTAATGCTTTCAAGCAGAAACATTCAAGGTGTTAAGATTGCTTATGTAAACACATTGAATGTATTGGATATATTATCTTATGATAAATTTATGGTTACAAAGTCGGTCGTTGACAAAATAGAGGAGGTGTATGCGTAATGCGAAGCCCTCATGATATCGTTATAAGACCGGTATTGACCGAGAAAAGCTATGACCAAATGGATGAAAAAAAGTATACCTTTATAGTTGATAAAAAGTGCAACAAGATCGAAATAAAGGAAGCTATTGAACAATTATTTGATGTGGAAGTTGAAAAGATAAACACCATTAATATGACAGGGAAATTTAAAAGGCTGGGTATCCACATGGGAAAAAGGCCTGATTATAAAAAAGCTATTGTAAAGTTAACGGAAGATAGCAAAGCTATAGAATTCTTTGAAGGAATGCAGTAAAAACAGTACGTTAGGAGGGAATGGATATGGGTATCAGAAAATATAAACCTACCTCTCCCGGGAAAAGATTCATGACGGTTTCTAATTTTGGCGATATTACAAAAAAGGAACCCGAAAAAAGTCTGGTTGTTAATTTAAACAAAACTGGTGGTAGGAACGTAAACGGAAAGATAACTGTAAGGCATATAGGTGGAGGAAACAAACGAAAATATAGGATCATCGATTTCAAAAGAGACAAAGATAATATACCGGCTAAGGTAGCATCTATTGAATATGATCCTAACAGGTCAGCGAATATAGCATTATTAAACTATGTTGATGGTGAAAAAAGATATATTATAGCGCCTAGCAATATCAAGGTAGGCGATATAGTAGAATCCGGAGAAAATGTTGATATAAAGCCGGGTAATTCTTTACCGTTAAAAAACATACCGGTAGGCACAACAATTCACAACATAGAGATGAAGGCCGGTAAAGGCGGACAGCTTGTTCGATCGGCAGGTGGATCTGCACAGTTGGTGGCTAAAGAAAACAATTATGCACAGATAAAATTGCCTTCCGGTGAAGTAAGAATGGTTAGACTAGAATGTAAGGCAACTGTCGGACAGGTAGGAAATATTGATCATGAGAACATCACAATAGGCAAAGCAGGTAAGATAAGGCATTTAGGCAGAAGACCTAAGGTACGTGGAGTTGTCATGAACGCTGCAGATCACCCACATGGTGGTGGCGAAGGGAAGGCTCCTATTGGAAGACCGAGTCCAGTTACACCTTGGGGCAAACCAACACTTGGATATAAGACTAGGAAGAAAAACAAGGCCTCTAATAAGTATATTATTAAAGGAAGATAAGGCTAGTATCAAATCAATCAAAACTAGGAAGGAGGCATTGATGATATATGGGTAGATCTTTAAAAAAAGGACCATATGCTGATGAAAAATTATTAAAAAAGATAAATGATATGAACAAAAATAAAGAAAAGAAAGTTATAAAGACTTGGTCGAGAAGATCGACAATATTTCCACAAATGGTGGGGCATACAATTGCAGTATATGACGGAAGAAAACACGTTCCTGTTTATATAACTGAGGATATGGTAGGGCATAAATTAGGAGAATTTGCTTCTACAAGAACATTTAGAGGACACGGGGCACATATTGAAAAGTCAACCGCATTAAAATAAGGGTGCAGGAAGGAGGAACATAATGGCTACCAGACAGAGAGAAAAAGCAAAGATGCGTAAGGAAACTGACGATAAAAGGCCTAGAGCCATTGCTAGATATGTAAGGATAGCTCCTAGAAAAGTGAAAATTGTTGTTGATTTATTGAGAGGCAAGACAGTAGATGATGCATTAGCAATCGTGAGGAATACTCCAAAAGCAGCATCCAGTGTGATGGAGAAGTTAATCAAATCGGCTGTTGCAAATGCTGAAAACAATCAGGGAATGGACGGCAGCAATTTATATATATCGGAAGTATTTGTTAATGAAGGACCTACATTGAAAAGATTTAGGCCAAGAGCGATGGGAAGAGCATCCAGGATAAGAAAAAGAACAAGTCATATAACGGTGATATTAGATGAATTATCGTAGTAAGGAGGTAAATGAATGGGTCAGAAAGTTAATCCGCATGGTTTAAGACTGGGAATAATAAAAGATTGGGATGCTAAATGGTATGCAGATGATAAGGATTTTGCTGATTATCTGTTAGAAGACAATAAAATAAGAAAGACTTTAAAGGAAAAATTATTTCATGCAGGTATATCCAAGATAGAGATAGAAAGAGCTGCTAATAGGGTTAAAGTTAATATATATACTGCTAAGCCTGGAATAGTTATAGGTAAAGGTGGATCCGGGATTGAGAAAATAAAGAAGGATCTCGATAAACTTACAGATAAGAAGATTTTAATAAACATAGTAGAGGTTAAATCACCCGAGACAGACGCACAACTTGTAGCAGAAAATATTGCTTTACAATTGGAAAAGAGAATTTCATTTAGAAGAGCGATGAAACAATCTATGTCAAGGGCATTGAGGGCAGGAGCAAAAGGAATAAAGACAATGTGCTCAGGTAGATTAGGTGGCGCAGAAATGGCTAGAACAGAAGGTTATAATGAAGGAACTATACCTCTACAAACTTTAAGGGCAGATATAGATTATGGATTTGCTGAAGCTAATACAACATATGGGAAGATTGGAGTTAAAGTATGGATTTATAAAGGAGAAGTACTTCCGAATGCTAAGAAAGACAAAAAAGCGGAGGGAGGGAACAAATAATGTTAATGCCCAAGAGAGTTAAGAGAAGAAAAGTGCAGAGAGGGAGAATGAAAGGCTCTGCTACAAAAGGTAATCAGATAACATATGGAGAATATGGTCTTCAAGCAATTGAACCTTCATGGATAAACAGCAATCAAATCGAGGCTGCTAGGGTTGCTATGACTAGATATGTAAAGAGGGGTGGAAAAGTCTGGATAAAGATATTTCCCCATAAGCCTGTTACTAAAAAACCAGCTGAAACAAGAATGGGTAAAGGTAAAGGTACTCCCGAATACTGGGTTGCAGTTGTAAAACCCGGTAGAATAATGTTTGAAATTGCAGGGGTATCTGAGGATTCGGCCCGGGAAGCATTAAGACTTGCATCACATAAGCTACCGCTAAGATGTAAAATCGTTAAGCGAGGAGAATTAGAAGGAGCAGGTGGTGAACAAAATGAAAGCTAGCAAATGGAGAGAGATGAGCAATCAAGAATTGCAGCAGAAAGTAGATGACTATAAGAGCGAACTGTTTAATCTGAGATTTCAACTAGCTACAGGCCAGCTGGAAAACCCTATGAGGATAAAGGAAGTAAAGAAAGATATTGCTAGAATAAAGACTATATTGAGAGAGAGAGAACTGAAAGAGGCCGCTGAAATATAAGCTATATTGCCAGGAAGGAGGGTTAATCCGTCTATGCAAGAGAGAGGAAGCAGAAAGGTACGTATCGGTAGAGTAGTAAGTGATAAAATGGATAAAACAATTGTTGTTGCCATTGAAACAAGGGGTAAGCACAAATTATATAAAAAGACTTTGAAGATCACCAAAAAATTGAAGGCTCATGATGAACAAAATCAATGCCGTGAAGGTGATATTGTAAAAGTTATGGAAACAAGGCCATTGAGCAAGGATAAAAGATGGAGACTAGTCGAGATAATAGAAAAAGCGAAATGATTTATATACTGGCTGAAAGGAGGGTTTTATGTGATACAGGTAGAATCCAGGCTAAAGGTAGCTGATAATTCAGGTGCCAAAGAACTGTTGTGTATAAAAGTCCTTGGCGGATCAGGCAGGAAATATGCAAACATAGGAGATCAGATAGTTGCCAGCGTCAAGCATGCAACGCCAGGTGGTGTTGTTAAAAAAGGTGAAGTTATTAAAGCAGTGATTGTAAGGACAAAAAAAGGTGTACGAAGGACAGACGGTTCATATATAAAGTTTGATGATAATGCGGCGGTTATTATAGACAACCAAAAACAACCCAAGGGAACCAGAATTTTTGGTCCGGTTGCTAGAGAATTGAGAGAAAAGGAATATATGAAAATTATATCCTTAGCACCTGAAGTGTTATGATGGGAGGTGGCAATTAGTTATGGCTAATAAGTTGCACTTAAAAACAGGCGATACAGTGATGATAATATCGGGTAAGGATAAGGGGAAGACAGGCAAGGTATTGCGTGCATTGCCTAAAGAAGGCAAGATATTGGTAGAAGGTGTGAATATGATATCCAAGCATCAAAAACCCAGTGCAAAAATGCAAGAAGGCGGTATTATACACAAAGAGGCACCCATATATAGCTCAAAGGCTATGTTGGTTTGTTCAAACTGTAAAAAGCCAACAAGAAGAGCTTATAGTATATTGGAGGACGGAACAAAAGTAAGGATATGTAAAAAATGTGGCGAGACCTTTAATAACTAGATGCGAGGGAAGGAGGTATAAAGCATATGCCGAGATTGAAAGATAAATACTTCAATGAAATTGTACCAGCAATGATGAAGAAATTTGATTACAAAAATATTATGCAGGTACCCAAAGTAGAAAAAATAGTTATAAACATGAGAGTGGGAGAAGCAAAAGAGAACAAGAAGTTGCTAGACTCTGCTGTTAATGATCTTACAATAATATCGGGTCAGAAGCCCGTAGTTACTAAGGCAAAGAAATCAGTATCAAATTTTAAAATTAGACAAGGTATGCCAATAGGGACTAAGGTTACCCTCAGGAAAGATAGAATGTATGAATTTATGGATAAACTATTAAATATCGTACTTCCAAGAGTGAGGGATTTCAGAGGGGTATCCAGAAATTCGTTTGATGGTAGAGGAAATTATTCTTTAGGTATAAAAGAGCAGCTTATATTTCCAGAAATAAATTATGATGATATAGATAAGGTAAGAGGTATGGATATAGTATTTGTTACTACTGCAGAAACAGACGAAGAATCCAGGGAACTTTTGGAAATGATGGGAATGCCCTTTAAAAAAAGATAATTGAGGAGGGAAAAATGTGGCTAAAAAGGCTTTAATAGAAAAGCAGCGAAAAAAGCAGAAATATAGCACAAGAGAGTATAACAGATGCCGTATTTGCGGAAGGCCTCACGCCTATTTAAGGAAATTTGGAATCTGTCGTATATGTTTTAGAGAATTAGCTTATAAGGGAGAGATCCCTGGCCTAAGAAAATCCAGTTGGTAGATGTAAATAATGGAAGGAGGTAAAAATATGGCTGTTATAGATCCAATTGCTGATATGCTAACCCGTATAAGAAATGCTATAGTTGCGAAACATGAAGTTATAAACATTCCGGCCTCCAATGAGAAGAGGACTATAGGTCAGATATTATTAGATGAAGGATATATCAAAGGCCTTGAAAATATAGATGATAACAAACAAGGTATACTAAAAATTACTTTAAAGTATGGAAGAGATAATCAAAAAATCATATCAGGACTAAAAAGGATAAGCAAGCCTGGTTTAAGGGTATATGTAAAAAAAGATGAGCTTCCTAAAGTTTTAGGAGGTTTGGGTATAGCAATCATATCAACATCCAAAGGTATAATGACCGACAAAGAAGCAAGAAAGCTTGGTTTGGGTGGAGAAGTTCTTTGCTATATCTGGTAGTAAATACAGCAACAGATTGTACTGGGAGGTGTAATTATGTCAAGAATAGGGAATCTACCTATTGATTTACCTGATAAGGTCCAAGCGTCAATAGATAAAAATATCATCACAATAAAGGGGCCTAAAGGTGAAATAAGACAGGAATTCCATAGAGATATGCAGATTGATATAGATGACAAACAAATAGTTATAAAAAGACCTGCCGAGGACAAGATGCATAAGGCGATTCACGGTTTGACAAGGTCATTGATAAACAATATGGTTTTAGGCGTCACAAACGGCTTCGAACGAGTTCTTGAAATAAATGGTGTCGGGTATAGGGCACAAAAACAGGGCAAAAAATTGGTTTTGAACGTTGGCTATTCACATCCTGTGGAGTTTGAAGAAACGGATGAAATTCAATTTGATGTTCCACAAAACAATAAGATTATTGTAAAAGGAATAGATAAGCAAAAAGTCGGAGCGGTTGCTGCTACAATAAGAGGAGTGAGACCACCTGAACCTTACAAAGGTAAAGGAATTAAATATCAAGAAGAAAGAATAAGGAGAAAAGAAGGTAAAGCAGCTAAGTAGCAGAAAGGAGTGAGTTGGATTGATTAAGAAGATACACAGAAATAAGGACAGAAAAATAAGACATGCGAGAAACAGGAAAAAAATAAGCGGGACTTCTGAAAGACCAAGATTTAATGTCTTTAAGAGCCTAAATCATGTGTATGCACAGATAATAAATGATGAAACTGGTGAGACTTTAGTATCTGCATCCACCCTCGAAACGGAAATCAAACAGAAGGCAAATTCTAACTGCAATATAGAGGCGGCCAAAATGGTGGGAAGTAGAATTGCTGAGAAAGCTTTAGAAAAGGGAATAAATAAAGTAGTATTCGATAGAGGCGGATATATTTATCATGGAAAAGTAAAGGCATTAGCTGATGCAGCTAGAGAGAAAGGTCTAGATTTTTAGAAGAGGAGGTAAATTAATGGAGCAGAATAAATCTAGCGCTTTGGAATTAAAAGAGAAGCTTGTGGATATAAGACGTGTAGCAAAGGTGGTAAAAGGCGGAAGAAACTTTAGATTTAGTGCACTTGTCGTGGTAGGCGACGAAAAAGGACACGTCGGTGCAGGAATGGGCAAAGCAGCCGAAATTCCGGATGCTATTAAAAAAGGTGTAGAGGAAGCTAAGAAAAATCTTATAAGTGTTCCTATAGTAAATACTACAATACCCCATGAGGTAATAGGCGAATCCGGTAGTGGCAGAGTTTTATTAAAACCGGCGGAAGAAGGAACGGGAGTAATTGCCGGAGGACCTGTAAGGGCTGTACTCGAACTTGCCGGAATAGGCGATGTAGGTACTAAATCACTTGGTTCTAACAACCCGTTTAATATGGTAAGTGCCGCTATTGAAGGTCTCTCAAGGCTTAAAACTGTGGAAGAAGTCGCTAAAATGAGAGGCAAAACGGTAGAAGAGATTATTGGATAGGGGGAACTTATAGTGGCAAAATTGAGAATCACATTAAAACGTAGCACAATAGGTTGTATAGAAAAACAAATTAAAACTGTGGAAGCATTAGGACTTAAAAAAATCGGATCGGTAGTTGAACATGAAGATACACCACAGATAAGAGGCATGATTGAAAAAGTTAGTCATCTCGTGGAATTCAAAGAAGTTTAGAGAAGGAGGTGCTTCAATTGAAATTACATGAACTTGGGAGCAGTGACAAAAAGAAGCGCAAGAGAGTCGGGAGAGGTTCTGGTTCAGGATATGGAACCACTGCAGGAAGAGGTATGAATGGACAGAACTCAAGAAGTGGCGGAGGCGTAAGACCAGGTTTTGAAGGTGGTCAGATGCCATTAGCCAGACGATTGCCTAAACGAGGATTTGTAAATATATTTTCAAAGAAGTATTCTGTAGTAAACATAAAAGACCTTGAGAAATTTGAAGATAATACAACCATTACCCCTGAGTTGTTGCTCCAGAAGGGTTTAATAAAAAGAGTAAATGACGGTGTAAAGATACTTGGTGAAGGTGAATTGACCAAAAAACTGAATGTATCAGCTCATAAATTCAGTAAGACGGCCATAGAAAAGATAGAGTCGGCTGGAGGAAAGGCAGAGGTGATATAATACAATGTTATCTACCGTTAAAAATGCCTTAAAAATACCTGATTTAAAGAAGAAAATTATATTTACTCTTATGATGTTGTTAATATTCAGGATTGGTTCGTATATACCTGTTCCAGGAATTGATGCTAATTTTATAAGGAATATAATTGAACAGGGCGGAGGAATACTTGGTTTTTTTGATATAGTATCTGGTGGTGCTTTTAGTAACTTCACTATTTTTGCAATGAGTATTACCCCGTATATTAATGCATCAATCATCATGCAGCTTTTGACGGTAGCTATACCTAAACTGGAGCAGTTGGCTAAAGAAGGGGAAGAAGGAAGGAAAAAGCTAGCAAAGTATACAAGATACCTTACAGTTGTATTAGCTTTTGTCCAGTCTATAGGAATAACCTATAGCCTCAGAGGTGGAATGTTGGAAAAGTCGGTTTTAAATTATCTGCTAGTAGCTCTTACTTTAACTGCAGGTACTGCTTTCTTGATGTGGTTAGGAGAGCAAATAAATGATAAGGGAATAGGAAATGGAATTTCAATATTGATTTTTACCGGTATTGTAGCTAGAATACCTGTTTCCACTTTACGATTAGTTGAGTATATCAGAATAGGCACACTTAATCTGTGGCAGATAGCTTTATTTATTGTGGGGGCAGTAGTAATAATTGCCTTAGTAATATATATAAGCGAGGGGCAGAGAAGGATACCTGTTCAATATGCAAAAAGGGTAGTGGGAAGGAAAATGTACGGCGGCCAGAGTACTCATATACCATTAAAGGTAAACCAATCTGGAGTATTACCAATCATTTTTGCTATGTCAATAACGGCTCTTCCTCAAACTATAGCTAATTTTTGGAGGGAAACAGCGTTTTCAGAGTGGTTTAATAAATATTTGGGTTATCAAAGTCCATGGTATGCTGTTATATACGCTTTATTGATTATATTTTTCACATATTTTTATACTCAAATACAGTTTAATCCTATTGAGATTGCAAAAAATATGAAACAGTATGGCGGTTTTATACCAGGGATCAGACCTGGGAAACCAACATCACAATATTTGTTTAGAATATCCAAC
This sequence comes from Clostridia bacterium, assembly GCA_028698525.1. Classification (NCBI taxonomy): domain Bacteria; kingdom Bacillati; phylum Bacillota; class Clostridia; species Clostridia bacterium. The sequence goes on along the minus strand of JAQVDB010000040.1, from coordinate 9,751 downwards.
AGGATAACATTGGCAGGAGCAATATTTTTGGCATTGATAGCTATTTTACCCATATTTGTATCTAACGTATTGAAACTTCCGCTCCATTTTGGAGGGACAGCATTATTGATATTGGTAGGTGTTGCATTAGATACAATGAAGCAGATAGAATCACAGATGATTATGAGACATTATAAGGGATTTTTGAAATAAATTTGGAGTTGGTTTTATGAAACTGGTTTTATTAGGTCCGCCAGGTGCCGGGAAAGGTACCCAAGCCAAAAAACTTGAAAGAGAATTAAAAATTAAACACATATCTACCGGTGATATCTTTAGAGATGCAATGGGGCAAAACACAAGATTAGGAGCAAAGGCAAAGGAATACATTAATAAAGGATTGCTAGTTCCTGATGATATTGTGGTTGCCATAGTCCAAGAAAGACTGAACCAAACTGATTGCAGCCAAGGATTTATATTGGATGGATTTCCTAGAACGGTAAAGCAAGCAGATGCGCTTTCCAAGATCACTACAATTGATTATGTAGTAAACATTGAGGTGCCTGAACAAGAGCTGGTAGAGAGGATTACTGGGAGACGAGTATGTGCAAGGTGTGGCGCAGCATTCCATATAGATTTTAATCCCCCATTAAAAGCAGGTGTATGCGATATTTGTAATAGCAGATTGTATCAGAGAGAAGACGATAATATTAAAACAGTTAAAAAAAGATTACAAGTCTATGCAAATCAGACGGCGCCGCTTATTGAGTATTACCAAGATGAGGGAATATTATTAAATATTGATGGTAAGTCAGGAATAGACTCTGTGTTTAAAGAACTGGTCCAATTTTTAGGGGGAAAACAATCAAATGATTATAATTAAATCGAGCAATGAAATTGAGTTGATGAGAAAAGCGGGTAAAGTGGTTGCTGAAACATTTGAAATACTCAAGGAAAAAATAAGACCAGGAATTACTACTGGTGAATTGGACAGAGTTGCAGAAGAGTATATATTGAAATGTGGTGCTATACCGGCATTTAAAGGTTATGGTGGTTTTCCTGCAGCTATATGCACATCCGTAAATGATCAGGTTGTACATGGCATTCCTGGCCAAAGAATATTGAATGATGGTGATATAATAAGCATAGATATCGGGGCTATCATAGAAGGTTATTATGGAGATGCTGCAAGAACTTATGCTGTTGGGAACGTAGATAAAATAGCATTAAAATTGATAGAAGTCACCAAACAGTCGTTTTATGAGGGAATAAAGTATGCTGCACCTGACAACAGGCTAAGCGACATTTCCCACTCTATTCAGAGATATGTCGAAAGCAATGGATTCTCGGTAGTTAGGGATTATGTAGGTCATGGTATAGGGCAAAAGATGCACGAAGATCCACAGATACCCAATTTCGGGAAACCTAACAGAGGTCCTAGGTTAAGGCCTGGGATGGCACTAGCAATAGAGCCTATGGTTAACGTAGGCCATTATAATGTTAATGTGCTTGATGACGATTGGACTGTAGTAACGAGGGACGGCAGTTTATCTGCACATTATGAAAATACTATTATCATCACTTCAAGTGAACCATTGATAATGACAAAAATATAACAGGGTGGTATCATATAGAGTGAAAAATGATAAAATAAAGATTGGTCAATTGGTGTTATCGAAGGCTGGAAGGGATAAAGGCAGATACTTTTTAATATGGGATATAGTGGATCAGGATTATGTAAAGATTGTAGATGGGGATTTGAGGAAGATCAAAAAACCCAAAAAGAAGAAAATAAAACACTTGGTTATATGCAATAAGAATGTGGTTATTGATAGGGATATTAACGACTATTATATACAAAGCAAAATTAAGGAGATATCAGGTACTGATAAGGAGGGCTGATGTGTTTGTCCAAGAAGGATGTAATTGAAGTTGAAGGGAAAGTTGTAGAAGCCTTGCCCAACGCTATGTTTCATGTAGAACTTGATAATGGTCATAAAATATTAGCTCATATATCGGGTAAGCTCAGAATGCATTATATAAAAATTTTACCTGGGGATAAAGTGACAGTAGAACTATCACCATATGATTTAACACGTGGAAGAATAACTTGGCGAGGTAAGTAAAAGGAGGTAATGGCATGAAGGTAAAACCGTCAGTAAAGCCAATATGTGAAAAATGTAAGATAATAAGAAGAAAAGGTAAAGTAATGGTAATCTGTGAAAATCCCAAGCATAAGCAGAAACAAGGATGATTAAAATATATATAATATGTAAATAATTAGTTAATAGTGATGAATAAAACAAAACCTAATAGGAGGTGTAGCTTTTAATGGCAAGAATTGCTGGAGTCGATTTGCCCAGAGAAAAAAGGGTGGAAATTGGATTGACATATATATATGGCATCGGCAGAAGAAGAGCAAATGCAATACTGGCCGCTACTAGAGTAAATCCGGATACACGCATAAAGGATTTAACTGATAGCGAAATCAATAAACTGAGGGAATATATAGATAAAAACTATAAAGTTGAAGGTGACTTGAGGAGAGAAGTTTCTTTAAATGTAAAGAGACTTGTTGAAATAGGCTCCTATAGAGGGATAAGGCATAGAAAAGGTTTGCCTGTAAGAGGTCAGAGCACTAAACAGAATGCCAGGACTAGAAAAGGCCCTAGAAAAACTGTTGGCGCCAAAAGGGAAAATGCATAAAGGAGGGACGCTTGATGGCTAGGAATACAAGAAAAGTTAGAACCAGAAGAAGAGAAAAGAAGAATATTGAACGAGGGGCTGCACATATCCGTTCTACCTTCAATAATACCATTGTTACTATAAGCGATGAGGCAGGCAACGCTCTTTCATGGGCTAGCGCAGGTGGATTGGGATTTAGAGGTTCCAGAAAAAGCACTCCTTTTGCAGCTCAAATGGCCGCTGAAACTGCAGCAAAGGGTGCTATGGAGCATGGTTTAAAGACGGTAAAAGTATATGTAAAAGGACCTGGTGGTGGAAGAGAAGCAGCTATAAGAGCATTACAGGCAGCGGGTTTGGAAGTAAGTCTCATAAAAGACGTAACACCAATACCGCATAATGGCTGTAGACCGCCTAAGAGAAGAAGAGTTTAAATATCAGTGTTCAGGAGGTGTGAAAACTAATGGCAAAATATACAGGACCATCATGCAGATTATGTCGTAGAGAAGGTACAAAGCTATTTCTAAAGGGTGATAGATGTTATACAGATAAATGTGCTATATCTAGGAGATCTACTAACCCTGGGCAACATGGGCAGGGGCGAAAAAAAATCTCTGAGTATGGAAATCAATTGAGAGAAAAACAAAAGGCTAAAAGAACATATGGTATAATGGAAAAACAATTTAGAAGGTATTACCGGATAGCTGAAAGAACAAAAGGTGTTACTGGAGAAAATTTGCTTCAGATTTTGGAAAGAAGATTGGATAATGTTATTTTCAGAATGGGATTTGGAGGATCCAGATCTCAAGCAAGACAGATTGTTCTTCACGGACATATATATGTAAATGGAAGAAAGGTAAATATACCTTCTTATTCGGTAGAAGTGGGCGATGTTATATCTATTAAGGAAAGAAGCAAGAGTTCTGCATTATTTAAAGAAAATATAGAACAGAAAAGTGCAGTTCCCGAATGGCTGAAAGTGGATACAGAAAAAATGGAAGGTCAGGTAATTGCATTACCAACCAGAGAAGATATCGACTTGCCCATAGAGGATAGGTTAATTGTTGAGCTTTATTCCAAATAACATTTAATAGAATCAGTTTTACCCTCGCAGAAAAGTATACTTGTTAGAAGAGAGATTTAAAGGAGGGTTATAATAGATGATAGAGATAGAAAAACCAAAGATAGAAATAATTGAAACCAATGAGGACAACACCTACGGAAAATTTGTTGTAGAGCCTTTAGAGAGAGGATATGGTATAACACTAGGGAATTCTTTAAGAAGAATACTGTTATCCTCTCTTCCTGGTGTAGCTGTCACAACAATTCGTATAGATGGTGTGCTTCACGAATTTTCTACAATACCTGGCGTTGTTGAAGATGTAGTTGATATAATATTAAATTTAAAAAATTTATCTGCAAAATTGTATGTGGACGAACCGAAAGTAGTTACTATTGACTATCAAGGTGCTGGAGATGTTAAGGCAGCGGATATAATTGCGGACAGCGATGTTGAAATATTAAATCCAGACTTGCATATCGCCACGTTAAATGAAGACGGAAAATTATATATGGAGATAACCCTTGAAAAAGGGAGAGGCTATGTAACAGCGGATAGAAACAAAACATCAGGTCAGCCTATAGGCATAATTCCTGTTGATTCGATATTTACCCCTGTAAGAAAAGTTACTTTTAATGTTGAAAATACGAGGGTCGGTCAAGTAACCGATTATGATAAGCTTACATTAGAAGTATGGACAAATGGGAGTATAAAGCCTGATGAAGCTACCAGTCTGGGAGCAAAGATATTAAATGAGCATTTGAATCTATTCATTTCTTTAACTGAACATGTAAATGATGTAGAAATAATGGTGGAAAAAGAAGAAGATAAGAAAGAAAAAGTTTTGGAAATGACAATAGAAGAATTAGACTTATCGGTACGCTCTTACAATTGTTTGAAACGCGCAGGTATTAATACTGTCGAGGAATTAACTCAAAAGACTGAAGAAGACATGATGAAGGTAAGAAATCTTGGTAAAAAATCGCTAGAAGAAGTACAATCTAAACTTGCTGAACTTGATTTATGTTTAAAAAAATCAGAAGAATGACAGAGGAGGGATATAATGGCTCCATATAGAAAACTGGGAAGACCTTCCGATCAGAGAAAAGCAATATTGAGGAATTTAGTTACTTCGTTAATTGTTAACGGAAAGGTTGAAACAACTGAAGCTAGAGCAAAAGAGGTTAGGAGTATAGCTGAAAAGCTGATTACTATAGCTAAAAAAGAATACGAGAATACAATAACTGTAGAAAAAAAGGTCAACAATGAGAAAGGCCAAACAGTTACTGTAGAGGTTAAGAATGATGCCCCATCAAAGCTGAAAGCAAGAAGACAGATCATGGCATATTTATATGATGTACCGGAAAAGAGAGAAAAGGATGAGACAAAGTCCGAATATAAAGAAAGAACCAAAGATGTAAAGTATCCTGTTGTTGAAAAACTTTTTAATGAAATTGCTCCCAAATATGTGGACAGACAGGGAGGATATTCAAGGATATTGAAGATGGGACCTAGAAGAGGAGACGGTGCAGAGAAAGTAATCATCCAATTAGTATAATAATAATGGATTAAGTTAGTGGCATATGCTTAGCTTAATCCTATTTTTTTGTTATTATGTTTGAATAAATATCGTAGAAACAAGAGCTGTATCGGGGACAAAATGTTTTATTCTAACTTTACAGTTTGAAAGCATTGTGGTATATATATATTAGTTTAGTAGCAGTATACATAACATACAGGTCCCTGCTTGATGTATTATGAGAGCGATACCTGTAGACGCTACTAAATATATTGCATAAAACAAATTTACAAATGATGGTGAGTGACCAAGGGTGGATAAAATTATTATTACTAATGATGTGGTCTATAAATATGATAACGACCAGAAAAATGCTCTAGACAATGTAAATATCCAAGTAGAAAAAGGAGAATTCGTTGTGATACTGGGCCATAACGGTTCAGGCAAATCCACACTTGCTAAGCATTTTAATGTTCTCCTTAAACCAACGAGTGGAACAGTGGTAGTTAAGGGGATGCGCACAGATCAATCGGAGAACATATGGGATATAAGACAGTCAGCAGGAATGATATTTCAGAATCCGGACAATCAATTGGTTGCCACCTTGGTGGAAGAGGATGTAGCTTTTGGACCGGAGAATTTAGGTATTCCCCCTGAAGAGATAAGACAAAGGGTTAATAGTTCACTTGAAGCGGTTAATATGGAAAAGTTTAAAACATATAGTCCCCATATGTTATCAGGGGGACAGAAACAGAGAATAGCGATAGCGGGGATTTTAGCGATGAAACCTGAATGTATCATTTTAGATGAAGCGACAGCTATGCTTGATCCTGAAGGAAGAAAAGAAGTTATGACAACTATAAAAAAATTAAACCAAAAAGATGGAATAACTATAATTCATATAACTCATTACATGGAAGAGGCGGTAAACGCTGATAGAGTGATTGTGATGGAAGATGGTAGAAATATAATGGAGGGGACTCCTAAACAGATTTTTTCAAGGGTAGAACAACTGAAAAGTGTAGGCCTGGATGTGCCACAGGTAACCCAGCTGGGATATGAACTCAAAAAAGAAGGACTGGATTTTAGGGAAGGGATACTAACGGTAGAAGAAATGGTGGAAGAAATATGTCGATTATTATGAAGAATGTAAGCTATGTATATTCAGAGGATACGCCTTTTGAGTATACTGCTTTGAAAAATATAGACTTAGAAATAGAAGACGGATTGTTTGTAGGGTTAATAGGGCATACAGGTTCAGGTAAATCTACCTTGATACAGCATTTTAACGGACTGCTCAAGCCTACTGGAGGCCAAATAATTGTAAATGGTATAAATTTGAATGACAAAAATATAGATATAAAACTGATAAGGCAGAAAGTTGGGATTGTTTTTCAATACCCTGAATATCAGCTATTTGAGGAAACAGTATTTAAAGACGTGGCTTTTGGTCCTTCCAATCTCGGGCTCAAGGAAGAAGAGATACATCAAAGGGTAAAAACTGCTATAGAATTAACAGGGTTAGATTATCAAGAGATAAAGGATAAATCGCCATTTGAGTTGAGTGGAGGACAAAAGAGAAGAGTGGCTATTGCAGGTGTATTGGCTATGGATCCGGATATATTAATACTGGACGAACCTACTGCGGGATTGGATCCACGCGGGAAAAGAGAAATATTAGGTAAGATAAAATATCTTCACAATAAATATGAAAAGACTGTAATATTGGTATCACATAGCATGGAAGATATTGCAATGCTGGTGGATAGAATAATTGTTATGAATAAAGGGAGCATCATTTGCTACGATACTCCGAGAAATGTTTTTAAACAAGCACAACTGCTTGAGTCGATAGGCCTTGATATACCTCAAATAACCAAACTTATGACAATCATCAGAGAAAAGGGAATTGACATACGTGATGATATTTACACTGTAGAACAGGCTAAAGCTGAAATACTCAAGATAGTGAGGAGCAGAAGAGATGCTTAAGGACATAACAGTTGGACAATATTTTCCTGTGGATTCTCCCATACATAGGATGGATCCTAGGGTAAAGTTAGTGCTGACTTTTGCATTTATAGTATTGATTTTTCTTGTGAACAAATTTATTGCATACGCATTTATTTTAGCATATATATTATTTGCTATTAAAATTTCCAAGGTGCCTTTGTCATATACTCTTAAAGGACTAAAGCCTCTTGTCTTTATAATAGTGTTGACGGTTTTATTGAATATATTCTTTACACCAGGCAGCGAAGCACTTTTTTCAATAGGAAGTTTGACGATTTATAAACAGGGAGTAATTCAAGCAGCATTTATGGGATTGAGACTTATTTTTCTAGTGATAGGCACTACACTACTAACACTGACAACTTCACCCATATCCCTTACTGACGGAATAGAGTATCTACTGACACCTTTGAAGGTATTCAAGTTTCCTACCCATGAACTAGCAATGATGATGACTATCGCTTTAAGGTTTATTCCTACTCTACTAGAAGAGACAGATAAGATAATGAAGGCCCAGATGGCTAGGGGAGCGGATTTTGAGACTGGAAATATAATAAAAAGGGCCAAAAGCTTGATTCCCTTACTGGTCCCTCTTTTCATCAGTGCTTTTAGAAGAGCTGATGAGCTTGCAGATGCAATGGAAGCACGTTGTTATAGGGGAGGACAGAACCGTACCCGGATGAAGGTTTTGAAGACCACCTCAACGGATTATAAAGCAATAGGTTTTACTGCAGTTATATTCATTTTAGTTATCTATGTAGGCTATATATAGATCAGGGAAGGGCGTAGTATGAGAAACCTTAAAATTACAATTCAATATGATGGGACAAGGTATTCAGGATGGCAAAGGCAGAAAAATGCCCTTGCTGTACAACAAGTTTTAGAGGATTGTATAAGCGAAGTTACTGGCGAGAATATAAAAGTAATAGGTTCAGGACGTACTGATAGTGGTGTACATGCACTGGCTCAAGTAGCCAATTTTAGAACAGATAGTTCTATTCCTGAAGACAGAATGCCTCTAGCCTTGAACAGTTATCTACCGGAAGATATAAGAATAATCCGATGTGAACAAGTAGATGAAAATTTTCATGCTAGATTTTCTGCTAAAGCAAAGACATATCTATACACGATAATCAACGATGAATATGGCAACGTGTTATGGAGGAATTACATGTGGCATATAAGGCAGAGATTAGATGTAAGAAAGATGAAACAAGCGGCAGCACATTTGATCGGAACTAAGGATTTTTCTTCTTTTAGGTCTTCCGGCAGCAGTACAAAGACATCGGTGCGGACTATAAATGATATATCTATTGACTGCGAGGATAGTCTTATAAAAGTGTGGATAACTGCAGACGGTTTTTTATATAATATGGTCAGGATAATAGTAGGTACACTCGTGGAGTTTGGGATGGGATTATACCAGCCTGATTATATGAAAACAATACTGGATACATGCGATAGAAACACAGCAGGTAAAACTGCGCCTCCACATGGTTTATGTCTTGTTAAAATATATTATTAACTATTGACACACCTGGTAGCATGTATTAAAATAAACGAGAGTGTAGTTTACAGAATCAATAGCCCCGGATTTTCATATAAATAAATGACACTAATATGTTGAATGGATTGGAGGGAAAACGGTGAAAACATACATGGCAAAAGCAGAAGAAGTAGAGAGAAAATGGTATCTGGTGGATGCTGAAGGTAAGACATTAGGTAGATTAGCCAGTGAAATAGCCAAAATACTTAAAGGTAAAAACAAGCCTGTATATACTCCTCATGTTGATACAGGGGATTTTGTAATAGTAGTCAATGCTGATAAAGTAGTTTTGACAGGTAAGAAATTGTCTCAGAAAAAATATAGGCGACATTCCATGTATCCAGGAGGTTTGAAGGAAATAAGCTATGATGAGCTTTTAGATAAAAAACCAGAAGAAGCTGTAATGCGAGCAGTAAAAGGAATGTTACCTCACAATAGTTTAGGTAGAAAAATGTTGAAAAAGCTAAAGGTGTATAGAGGGCCTGAACATGAGCATCAAGCACAAAAACCAGAGGTTATAGAGTTATAGTCCAACTATAGGAGAAAGGAGGAATAGAGTTGGCAACAGTACAATATTATGGTACAGGCAGGAGAAAAAAATCAGTTGCAAGGGTTAGATTGGTACCAGGACAAGGCAAAATAGTTGTTAATGGAAGAGATATAGACGATTATTTTGATTATGATACTTTAAAAGTGCTAGTAAAACAACCGTTGGTGCTTACTGAAATGATAGATAGATTTGATGTTTTGGTAAACGTTAAAGGTGGAGGATATACCGGTCAAGCCGGAGCAATCAGACATGGTATAGCAAGAGCGCTGCTTAAGGCTGATGAAGAATTAAGACCGGCACTTAAAAAAGCGGGTTATTTGACTAGAGACCCGAGAATGAAAGAAAGAAAGAAATATGGATTAAAAGGCGCAAGAAGAGCACCACAATTCTCAAAGAGATAGAAGT
>JAQVDB010000039.1 GCA_028698525.1 Clostridia bacterium | reverse complement strand
CAACTTGTGATAAAAGTGAGGGAAATAGTTATGATGAAAAAAATTATATCTATTATCTGTATGCTTTTTGCTATTATTTTAATGGCGATACCATATGGTGTAGCTATGACTTTTGCACCGGGCCCTTCCGAACGGGTAATTAATTACTACTCATATTTTAGTATGATACCTTTAGGATATGGAAATTGGTTTCCGATAATTGCTGCATTTCTATCGATTGCTGTTCTGTTGTTAATTTTGCTCTCTATCAAAAAATCAAATACAGGGAAGATGATACAAGTTTGTTTGGCGATATGTATCATTACTTCGATATTGTCATGGTTGATATTTGATTCAATCAGTATCGTAGGAGTTGCTGTAGCAATTATTCATGTTATTGTACTTGTACTACAAACACCTCATCTTCAATAAATTGTTAAAAAGCTAAAGGTCATTTTTGTTTAGTTAGAAGTTTATATAATATAATGTTATGGTATAATGATACACATAATTTTATGATTATATAAGATGAGGCGATTGAAGTATAATTATTTGTAAAATAACATAAAATTTTTGTATAAATGTGTTCTTTTATGATAAAATAAAATTGGCAATGTTTTTGGAATTATGCACCATCATTAAGGTAGGTTTTAGATATGTCTGATGAAAAGTACACTATAACTCAAGCTGCTTCCATTACCGGTTATGAGCCGCATGTTATAAGGTATTATGAAAAAGAGTTCAATCTGGATATCCCGAGGAATAAGTCGAATCATAGATATTTTACAAACAAGGAAATTGAAAAATTAAATGAGATTAAAAAATTGCAAAACAGGGGTTTCAGCAATACCCAGATTAAGTTGATATTGGATTCTCCTAAAACCATATTAGGCATTCAGGATGAACTATCAAAAACTAAATCTGATAAAAGATCAGCTATAACAGATGGCTCACTTGAAAAGATAAAAGACGATATAAATAAGAGCATAAAAAAACAATTGGATTTATACAACCAGCAGCAACAAGAGTTATTGTATTCTTTAGTTGGACAATGCAAAGATCTGCTAGAAGAGATCAAGGTTTCAATAAACAAAGATGATGATATTCTATTAGCCGAAAATATGAAATTAAAAATGAAAATAAAACAAAAATCTTACGAGGTTTTAGAATTGAGGGAGCAGTTGCAAAGGGAGAGAAATAAAAACAATTCTGTTTTAAATAAAATATTTGGAAAATAAAAAAGTGATTTTAGCATCACTTTTTTTATTTTATTCGTACAAATTGCAAATAATAATTATGAATATATTAATAGGAGGTGAAAAATTGGGTGATTTTATACCGGAAGAATATCTGACAAAGTTGGGTCAGAGAAGAAGAAACCCGGATACCAAGCAATGGGAAACCATTTTTACCGATTATTTAGAAGTAAAATGGAGAATGGTTTGGTATAGACAGGAAAATGCTGAAAATACACAAACGGTGATAAAAGATAAAATTATAGATATTAACAATAAATTTGCTTATTTCGAATTACAAGTAACTGATTCCAGGGGCAATATTGAAATAGGGGTGGGTTCAGAATCAGGAGATGATTTTGAAGATTATATAGAAAAGGCCTATACAAAAGCATATGGCAGAGCGTTGGCATCATTAGGTTATGGAACTCAGTTTGCTTCGGAGTTAAATGAAGCAAATAGGATTGTTGATAGTCCAGTTGCAGAAAAAAGTCTTATAACTGAGGCACAAAAGCGCGCCATCTATGCTATATACAATAGTTTAGGCATGAGGGAAGATGAGATACGGGAGATTATGAATAAGAGATATAAAAAAAGCGATAGCAAGAAACTCACTAAATACGAAGCATCAGACCTTATAGATTATCTAAATCATATTAAAGCAAGTTCAAGTTCAGAAAGCCAAAGATTAAATTGATATAAGATTTTTTTGTTTGTTGATGTATTAATTTGTTAATATTTTAAGTATAATGTTTTATTTAAATGATATATGTTAAAATTTAAAGTGTGATTTCGGTCACACTTTTTTATTGAATTTGAACCTGTGATAAAACAATATTAAACCAAAATGTAAGGAAGGGTCAAAATGGATAAAAAAAGCTTTGTATTGGGAATTGACACTGGAGGCACATACACGGATGCGGTATTGTATGATTACCAAAGAGATGAAATTATAAAAGCCGGAAAATCATTGACAACCTATAAAGATTTAAGTATAGGCATAGAAAACGCTATAAAAAAAGTAATAAGTTCAAATTCTTCAAAAATCGCTTTTATATCTATATCTACCACTCTGGCTACTAATATGATTGTTGAAAACAAAGGCGGAAGAGTAGCGTTAATACTCATCGGATATGATAAATCCTTAATTGAAAAATATAATTTCTCTAAACATTTTAACGCTCAAAGGATAGAATATGTGAAAGGTGGACATGACCTTAGAGGGGAAGAAAAAAGTCCTTTAGATACAGAAACAGCCAAAAAGTTTATTCAGGATAATTCAGACCATGTAGATGTGTTTGCAGTATCAGGTTATTATTCCGTATATAATAATAAGCACGAACTGATAGTAAAAGACCTGATAAAAACCATTTGTAATAAGCCGGTAGTCTGTGGGCATGAATTATCCTCCCAATTAGATTCTATTAAACGTGCTTCTACTGTAACACTCAATGCCGGTCTTATTCCAAGGATAAAAAAACTTTTAGTATCCATCCAAGAAGTGGCTGATCAGCAGGGTATAGATGCACCAATTTATGTAGTTAAAGGCGATGGTTCCCTTATAACTTCAGAGATTGCATTGGAAAGGCCTATAGAGACAATATTGTCAGGTCCTGCCTCTAGCTGTATAGGAGTAAAAAAAATTACTGGCCATCAAGAATGTATTGTTGCAGATATAGGAGGTACTACTACCGATATTGCCGTTTTTAAAGACGGAGATATAAGGGTAAATCAAAAAGGTACTAATGTGGGTGGATACAGAACCCATGTAACAGCAATTGATATGACCACTATCGGACTAGGAGGAGATAGCCTTATCTATCTATCTGACGATGGAAACATAAAATTATCTTCAAATAGAGTAACTCCATTATGTAGGCTATCCAAATACAGGGAACAGATTATGGATTATCTTAATGATAAGAATAACTTCATACCTCTATATCATAATTATTTAGCAGAACTAGTATTTATGTATTATAATGACACAAACAACAAAAGAGATCTATCCTTGTCAGAGGATGAAAAGCATATTATAGATATTATCAGACCAGTACCTATCAATATAGGCAAGGTTGCTAAAAATTTAAATACAGATGAAATGAATGTGTTTAGAAAGACAAAAAGGTTGGAACAAGAAGGGATTATACAATTTTCCGGTTTTACACCTACTGATTTGTTGCATTGCGTAGGTGATTTTAAAAAATGGGACGCAACCATATCTTTAAAGACATTCGAAATACTAGCAAAGAAATTACACAAAAGCGATGTTTCTATCAAAAAAGATATACTGAATATAATTCATAAAAAATTTTTATCAGCCATTGCCTCTGTAAGTTTTGGAGAGCAATATGATGAGAACTCTTTTGATTATATTTTAGATAATATTATCAGTCGAGAAAAAAATGAGCTTGCAAGCATATCATTTAAAATTAAAGTACCTTTAGTAATCGTGGGTGCTCCTGCATTGAGTTTGTTTTCCGGATTGAGAGATTATAACCCAGAACTATGTATAGAAATACCACAGAACTATTCTATTGCTAACGCTTTGGGAACAGCATGTGCCAACATAACTTTTAGAAAAACTATAAAAATCATGCTGAGCAATTTACCCGATGAAAGCAAAAGGTACCTTATTTATACCGGAAAAAATATTAAATCAGTAGGCGAAAAATCTCAAGCTATAGATTATGCAAAAAGAATTGCCGCACAGCAGATTGATTTTCAAATGGAAAAGGCAGGCATGAAGAAATATTCAATAAAAGAAAACATTAAAGAGTATGAGGATGTGGATTATTATAGTTGTACCGTGGAACTAATAGGACAAGCTAAGCCATAATTTGCTCAACAATGACTCACCAGATTTTTCTTGTTGTTATAAAAACGGCATTATGTTAACATAATGTTGATATTGGGGGAGGAAGAAGGTGAGGTTGAGGTGAAAGGAAAATATAAAATATTGATTAATCTTCTATTAATTATTATATTTTTGATTCCTATAAACACAAATGCGGCTGAGGCCAATGCATTGTATCGAATAAAGTATGGAGATACACTCTATAGTATTGCTACTTCCTATGACGTAGGGTTAGATAGATTGGTTGCAAACAACAATATAGCTCGTCCTGATCATATTTATCCTGGACAGATGTTATATATTCCTGATCAAACATTGGGATTGAAAAAGGCTTTATATCAAATCCGATATGGAGATAGCTTATATAAAATATCTAGAAAATTTAATATGGGTATAGATGAAATAAAAAGATTAAACAATCTTAAGGACAATACCATATACGCAGGAAATTTTTTGATTGTTGTACCCAACAGTAGTGAATTGCATATAGACGTTAATATACAAAGCCAAATTATGAGAGTTTATTACAAGGACATAGTGGTAAAAGAGATGGATATATCTTCTGGACTGCCAGGTTACGATACACCTAAAGGGCATTTTGAAGTACAAAATAGGGGTGATTGGTTTTACAATGAAAAATACCAAGAAGGTGCAAAATACTGGGTATCTTTCCTGTACTGGGGCAAATATCTATTTCACACTGTGCCTATGGATAGAGACGAAAATGTTATAGAAGAGGAAGCTGCAAAAATAGGACAAAGAGCATCCCATGGTTGTATAAGGTTAAAAATACCGGACGCTAAATGGCTGTATGATAATATTCCTATTAAAGCTAAAGTATATATTCATTAAAATAAAGAGCATTGATTGCTCTTTATTTTATTATACTAATTGTATATTGAAAAATTTTGTATATTATTATAATCTTATACTATAAGGGATTGTTTAGGAGGAAATAAAATGAATCAAGCTACTGATTTTGATAATTCTCTGATAGAAAATGTATATAAAATTGTAAGCCAAAAAGATTTAAAATATTTTATAAAGACTTGGGGCTGTCAAATGAATGAGCATGACTCTGAAAAAATAGAGGGTATGCTTGAACACATGGGATATATGCCTGCCCCGGATGAAAAACATGCGGATATAGTAGTATTCAATACATGCTGTGTTAGAGAAAACGCTGAGTTAAAAGTGTATGGACATATTGGCGCTTTAAAGCATTTAAAAAGGCGAAACCCTGATATGATCATATGTGTCTGCGGATGCATGACACAACAGAAACAAATATCTGAATATATCAAAAAAACATATCCTTTTGTGGACATTGTTATTGGCACACATAATACACATATACTCCCTGAATTGGTACAAAAGGTATTGAAAAACCAAAGTCCTATTGTCAGTGTTTGGGACAAAGAGAGTGGTATAGTAGAGAGGATGCCTGTAAAAAGAGAAAAGGGCGTAAAAGCATGGGTAACTGTTATGTACGGATGTGATAATTTTTGCACATACTGCATTGTGCCCTATGTAAGAGGAAGAGAAAGGAGCAGGAGAATAGAAGATATCACAGAAGAGATAAAATTATTAGGCCAACAAGGATACAAAGAGATAACTCTACTAGGTCAGAATGTAAATTCATATGGGAAAGATTTAGGTGGAAAAGTAGATTTTGCAGATTTACTGTATCAAGTTGATAAAATAGAGCAAATAGAAAGGATTAGATTTATCACTTCACATCCAAAAGATTTGTCCGATAGACTGATATATGCCATGAGGGATTGCGATAAGGTGTGTGAGCAGTTACATCTACCTATACAGTCTGGAAGCAGTGCTATATTGAAAAAGATGAATCGAAGATATACTAAAGAGCAATATCTTGAGTTGGTGGACAAAGTGCGAAAGGAGATTCCGGGAGTAGCTATATCTACTGATATAATTGTAGGTTTTCCCGGTGAAACTGATCAAGACTTTAATGAAACGATTGATGTAATAAAACGAGTAAAATATGATTCCGCTTTTACTTTTATTTATTCTAAAAGAAGTGGTACACCTGCAGCAAAAATGCAAAATCAAATAGATGAAGATACAAAGCATGAAAGACTTTATCGATTGATAGAGGTGCAAACAAAAATAAGCCAGCAAATAAACCAAAAATTATTAGGAAGTACTGTAGAGGTCCTTGTAGAGCAAGTAAGTAAAAAAAATCAGCATAAGGTGACAGGAAGGACTAGAACAGGGAAAATAGTAAACTTTCAAGGTGAAAAAGATTTGATCGGAAAATTGATAAAAGTGAAAATAACCAATGTGCTGGCCCACTGGTTGGAGGGAAATGTAGTAAAATAAGGAGGAATCTAATTGAGTAAGCTTACTCCAATGATGCAGCAATACAAAGAAATAAAAGAAGAATATAAAGATGCAATATTGTTTTTTAGGTTGGGGGATTTTTATGAGATGTTTTTTGATGATGCTTTGATTGCTTCAAAGATTTTAAACATTGCGCTGACAGGACGTGACTGCGGTCTTAAAGAAAGGGCGCCTATGTGTGGGGTACCCTATCACTCGTGTCAATCATATATAGCCAAACTTATAGAAAATGGTTATAAAGTAGCAATATGTGAACAGCTGGAGGATCCATCCAAAGCAAAAGGGATTGTAAAACGAGATGTAGTAAAGGTGATCACTCCGGGGACTGTTACTGATGAAAATATGCTGGATGACAAAAGGAATAATTATTTGTTATCCATATTTGAAGGGCAGGATGGATTCGGAATTGCGTATATAGATATCACAACCGGTGAATTTTATATGAGCGAAATCGATGATCAAAACATGCAGTCAAAGCTGATAGATGAAATTGCAAAAATCCATCCCTCCGAAATAATAAGCAATCAAAAGTTTACTGAAAACAAAAAAATAGTCAACTTTATTAAGGATATAATGGATGTGTATTTAACTTGCTATGACGAATGGGCTTTCGAATACCATAGGGCGAAAAAGAGGTTGTTAGATTATCTAGGCGTAATAACCTTGGATGGATATGGATGCAGCGGAAAGAGGAAAGGGATCAGCGCTGCCGGTGCACTGATGGAATATGTTTACCAAACACAGAAATCCACTTTGAAACATATAAACGGCATAAATTTTTATTCAGTAGAAGATTATATGATGCTGGATATTGCTACAAGGTTAAATTTGGAGATCACTCAGACAATGCGTGGCAAACAGAAGAAAGGAAGTCTTTTATGGGTATTAGATAAGACAAACACTTCTATGGGTGCACGAATGATGAGAAAATGGATTGAACAGCCGCTGCTGGACATACATAATATTACCATGAGATTGGATGGCGTAGAAGAATTGAAGGATAATATGATCCAAAGAGAAAATCTCAAAGATTTGTTGAGCAATATATATGATATAGAGCGGTTGATGGGGAAAATAAGTGCTGGGACTGTGAACGCGAAAGATTTTATTGCATTGAAACAATCTATTGCAGTATTGCCTGATATTAAAGCTCTACTTTCATCCTTTGATTCGGAACTTTTGAAAAAATACTTTGACAGTCTGGATACATTAGAAGACATATACAAGGTCATCGATGAGGCTATCATAGATGATCCGCCCAACAACATAACAGAGGGTGGCATTATAAAAGCCGGATACAATGCCGAGGTAGATGAATTAAGAAAAGCGGGAAAGCTGGGCAAGGAATGGATAGCCTCTTTAGAAAAAAACGAAAAGCAGAAAACAGGTATAAAAACCCTCAAGGTCGGTTTTAACAAAGTATTCGGATATTATATCGAGGTTACAAAGTCATATTACTCTTTAGTTCCCGATTATTTTATCAGAAAACAGACTCTGGCAAATGCAGAGCGATATGTAACTCCTGAATTAAAAGAGATGGAATTTAAGATATTAGGTGCTGAAGAAAAGGTGGTAAAGCTGGAGTATGACCTTTTTTCGGATATTAGACAGAGGATATCAAAAGAGATCCATAGAATAAAGAGCGTATCAGAGATAATCGCCTGTATAGATTGTTTGTTTTCATTTGCCCAGGTGGCAGATGTAAATCAATATATAAAACCTGAATTAAACAATTCAAGCTATATAGATATAAAAGGGGGCAGACACCCTGTAGTTGAAAAAACTATTAAGAATCAACTTTTTGTAAAGAATGATACCTATCTTGATTCAAACAACGATAGGCTTTGTATTCTTACCGGACCTAATATGGCAGGAAAAAGCACCTATATGCGACAAGTTGCTTTAATCACTCTTTTGGCCCAGATCGGCTGTTTTGTTCCTGCAGATAAAGCAGATTTATGTATAACAGATAGGATATTTACTCGAGTCGGCGCTTCTGATGACCTTTCCTCTGGTCAAAGCACTTTTATGGTAGAAATGATAGAGTTGGCCAATATATTGAATAATGCCACAGAAAACAGCCTGGTAATATTGGATGAAATAGGAAGAGGAACCAGCACTTTTGATGGGCTGAGTATAGCCTGGGCAGCTATAGAGTACATAAGTGATAAAAACAGGATAGGTGCAAAAACTTTATTTGCAACGCACTATCATGAATTGACAGAGCTGGAAGGAATAATCGATGGTGTTAAAAATTACTGTATAAGTGTTAAGGAAGAAGGAGAAGATATAATTTTTTTGAGGAAGATAAAAAGAGGCGGAGCAGATAAAAGCTTTGGTATTCAAGTGGCAAAACTTGCCGGTCTCCCCCAATCGGTGATAAAACGTGCAGAAGAAATATTGAATCATCTGGAAAGCAAAGATATTAATAAAAACAATATTAAAGATGCTATTGCAGTTAGTGTGGAAAACAATGATGCTAAAGATGAACAGATAGATATGTATGAATATCAATATAGAGAGATAGTGGATTACATAAAAAATATCGATATATTGGATACCACACCTTTAGAAGCGATGAATATTCTTAATAAACTAATAAATAAGGCAAATAATATATAATGAGGGATTACATGGAACGCAGAATTAAGGTTTTAGATCAGGCGACTATTAACAAGATTGCCGCCGGAGAGGTTGTTGAAAACCCATCTTCAGTAGTAAAGGAGCTGGTGGAAAACTCCATTGACGCTGGCAGCAGTTCCATAACAGTAGAGATACGGAACGGGGGAATACCCTATTTGAGGGTAACTGATGATGGGATTGGTATTGTATCTCAGGATATCCACCTTGCATTTGAACGGCATGCTACCAGTAAAATAAAAGAAGCAGATGACCTTGAAAACATAAATTCATTAGGTTTTAGAGGGGAAGCTTTGGCTAGCATTGCAGCAGTTTCCCAGATGGAGATAATAACTAAAAGTCAAGCGGATGATGCGGGTACGGCTCTAACTATTGAAGGAGGAAAGGTGGTTTCTAAAAAATCTGTGGGCTGTCCTGAAGGAACCACTGTAGTTGTCAGGAATCTTTTTTATAATACACCAGCAAGGTTAAAATATCTAAAAACTCCTTCCCGTGAAACGGGACAGATAACTGAAATTATAAATAAAATGATTTTATCAAAACCTGATATAGCATTCAAATATATAAATAATGGTAAAACTATGTTAGTATCACCGGGGGATGGGAATTTATTAAATGCAATAGCAGTTATTTATGGGAAAGATGTAATCCAAGACCTTGTGAGCATTGATTATAACTGTGAATTGTTCCAGATGAAAGGCTATATAGGAAAGCCGGGGATTTCAAAGCCCAGCAGGCGATTTCAAAATATATTTGTAAACCACCGTTATGTGAAAAGTCATGCCATAAGCGATGCTATCAATAGCGCCTATAAAACCATGGTGATGATCAATAAATATCCTTTTGCAGTACTGTACATCTATTTTCCTGCTGAAAAAATAGATGTAAATGTTCACCCTGCCAAAATGGAGATAAGGTTTGATAAACAAAGTGTAATTTGTCAAATGATAACTGTGCAAATAAGAAAAGCTTTATTAAATAGTGTTACCACATTTAAAAGTCCAAATATCTCTAATTTTGCAAAAGAACTTAAAAAAACATATGTACCTGTTCAGGTTGAAAAAAAGGCAATAAATAAAAAAATAGACAATATTGGCTTAAATTGTATTAAACATGAAAAACTTGAAGATAATATTAAAGTGAGCGATCAGTATAAACCGATATATGATTACAAAATAATAGGACAGATTTTCGCTACATATATAATTGTAGAGGAAGGTGATAAAGTATATTTGATAGATCAGCATGCAGCCCATGAGAGATTGTTATTTGAAAAGTATAAACACATGTATAAAACAAGCAATGTGAACAGACAACTGCTTGTAACACCGATAGTGGAACAGCTGCCCGGACAGTATATGCAGATATATAAGGACAACACCCAACTGCTGGAAAGATTAGGGTTTTATGCGGAGGAGTTTGGTATAAATACAGTGTCCATCAGAGAAGTGCCTGTATTTGTACATAACGATAAAATAAAATCATTGTTTTTAGATATCTTGGATATACTGCTCAATGATAAAACAGTTGATGCTGATGATTTGGTAGAAAAGAAAATTATTACGAAAGCATGCAAAGCTGCGATAAAAGCTAATGACAAATTGAATTCAGCGGAGATAATAGAGCTATTAAACAAAATACGTTCTTCAAAGATTCCACCTACATGCCCCCATGGCAGGCCAATATTGATTGAAATAACAAAGTATGAATTAGAAAAAAAGTTTAAGAGAATTCAATAAATATCGGAGGAGGATATTTTTTATGATGGTTGTGATAGTAGGGCCTACTGCTGTGGGTAAAACAGAATTATCTATAGAGTTAGCCAAAAGATTTGATGGAGAAATTGTATCAGCCGATTCTATGCAGATCTATAAATATTTAGATATCGGAACTGCAAAACCTACCAAGGATGAAATGCAGGGTATTCCACATTATATGATTGATATAGTATACCCAGAACAAGATTTCAATGTTGCAAAATATAAAAAAATGGCAACACACTATATAGATGATATTTCCGAAAGAAATAAATTACCTATTTTAGTGGGAGGAACAGGGCTTTATATAAGCTCTATCTTGTATGACTTAAAATTCACTGATGCAAAACCGGATACTAGCTTAAGAGAAAAGTTAGAGCAAGATATGAAGGATAAAGGGGTAGAAGCTCTATATGATGAGCTGAATCGGGTAGATCCGGATTCATGTAAGAGGATACATATAAACGATAAAAAGAGGATTATAAGGGCATTAGAGGTGTATTATAGAACTGGTAAACCTATGTCCCATTTTGAAGAGGATGAAAAAAAATTAAATTCTCAATATGCTCCTATTATCATAATAGGACTGACTATGGATAGGGAAAAATTATATCAAAAAATCAATTTAAGAACGAATTTGATGATACAAAATGGGCTGTTAGAAGAAGTGGAAAGCTTGATAAAAAAAGGATATGATAAAAATTTACAGTCCATACAAGCTTTAGGGTATAAAGAATTATACGACTATTTTGAAGGCACCAAGACCTTAGAGGAAGTAGTGGAGGATATAAAAAGAGAGACCAGGAGATATGCTAAAAGACAGATTACTTGGTTTAAAAAAGACAAAAACATAAAATGGTTTAAAGTAGATGAATTTAAAACCAAGGAAAACTTGATAGATTGTGTTATAAACTATATAAAAGATGAGATGGAAGGTGGTTGAAAATGGCGGAAAAAAATGTGATTAATGCTCAGGATAATTATCTAAATAATTTCAGAAAAGAGGCTGTTCCATTAACTATACATCTTATAAACGGTTATCAGTTCAAAGGCATTATAAAAGCGTTTGACAATTTTACCATACTTTTAAAAACCACTGATAAGCATGTGCTGATTTATAAACATGCGGTTTCTACTATATCCTATGATGGCAATTAAAAGAGATGTTTTATCAGTCTATTTTCTAATCAACAAACCCCTATTGATACATAGAGTATTAATAGGGGTTTATATTATATTTATCATATGGGGGACCGTCAATGAAGTTGATTAAAAAATATATTACAATGCCTATTAAATCAGAAAGGCAGCAGAAAAAAGTATATACAACAAGGCCCGGCTCACTAAAAAAAATAAAAAGAGAAATAGATTCATTAATAGGACTTGATAATGTAAAGAAACTGATAAAAGAAATTGAAGCGTTTGTACATATTCAAAAAAAAAGAAGAGAGAACAACTTGGTTTCACAACCTATATCATTACATATGGTATTTAAAGGAAACCCCGGCACCGGAAAAACGACTATTGCAAGATTGCTTGCTGCACTGTTTAAAGAACTGGGTGTATTGGAAAAAGGTCATCTTGTAGAGGTAGAAAGAGCTGATCTTGTAGGTGAATATATAGGTCATACAGCTCAAAAAGTCAGGGTTCAGATAAACAATGCTATGGGTGGAATTCTATTTATTGATGAAGCATATTCCCTTGCAAGGGGAGGGGAGAGGGATTTTGGCAAGGAAGCCATAGACTCTTTAGTTAAGGCTATGGAAGACTATAAGGATAGTTTTATTTTGATACTTGCAGGATATCCCAATGAGATGGATTATTTTTTAAATACAAATCCGGGGTTAAATTCAAGATTCCCTATACATATGTACTTTGAAGATTATACAGTGGAGGAGCTGGCTCAAATAGCCGATGTAATCCTTACAAACAGACAATACAAGTTATCCGGGGATGCCAGAGAAACCTTAAAAAGGATACTTCGATCTTCAATATCTGAAAGAGGAAGCCTGGAAGGCAATGCAAGATTTATTAGAAATATGATGGAAAAGGCTATAAGAAAGCAGGCGTTGAGGTTATCCGGCAACCAAATTTTGAATAGGGAAAAATTGATCACCATTGAAAAGAAAGATATAATTCAGGCCTTTTATGTTTAAACATATAAAGTATGTTTGATAGACATAGATACAATATGATAAAATTAGTCTGGTCTGAAATATATTATTTAACCGGGGTGAAGCAATAATTATGGATAAGATTTTGATAGACAAGCTATTGCAACAAAAACTAGATATACATAGCAATATAATTGAATTTGTTGAAGATGCAGAAGCGGACATTGCTGATGCATTAAAAGATAAAGGTATTATAAAAGAATATAACCAATATAAGGTATTGCATGCCATGCAGGAAGCAAGGCTCAGCGATAGACATTTTGTCCCTTCTACAGGATATGGATACAGCGATCAGGGAAGAGAGATATTGGAGGAGATATATTCCATTGTTTTTGGCAGCGAGGATGCCTTGGTTCGACCTAATATCGTATCTGGCACCCATGCTATATCCCTGTGCTTGTATTCCCTTCTAAATCCGGGAGAACATATGATTTCTGCTGCTGGGGCACCGTACGATACACTTCAAAAGGTAATAGGGCTAAAAGGCGATAGAGAGGATACATTGATTAAAGACGGTGTGATTTTTGAAACAAATGATTTAAACCAAAGATTTGAGATGGATATAGATAGCCTTATGAATAAAATTAACGACAAAACAAGTCTCATCCTGTTTCAAAGATCGAGAGGATATGATTGGAGAAAGTCCCTATCTATTCGTGAAATAGGCCATGCGATAAATTCCGTAAAACAAATAAATGAAAAAATAATCTGTATGGTGGATAATTGCTATGGAGAATTTGTTGATTACAAGGAACCGATAGAATGCGGTGCCGATATTGTAGCAGGTTCACTCATAAAAAATCCCGGCGGTGGCCTTGCACCTACAGGAGGATATATAGTGGGAAAGAGTAAGCTGATAAATAAGATAGCAAACAGGCTTACCTGTCCGGGCCTGGGCAAGGATCTTGGCTCTTACAACGCAAGCTATAGACCCTTTATTCAAGGTCTTTTTATGGCCCCTCATGTAGTATATGAATCAGTAAAAGGTGCCATGTTGTGTGCAAGTGTATTTGAAAAGCTGGGATTCGAAGTGATGCCAGGCGTAAGAGACAAAAGAAATGATATAACCCAAGCGGTAAAATTTAATAATGAGGAAATGCTCGTTGCTTTTTGCCAGGGAATCCAAGAGGCATCTCCTGTAGATAGCAATGTATTGCCTATACCGGGAGATATGCCCGGTTATCAAAACCAAGTAATTATGGCAGCGGGCACATTTATACAGGGGGCTTCCATAGAATTGAGCGCAGATGGTCCGATAAGGGAACCGTACATCGCATATGTTCAAGGAGGCCTGAACTATGAACATGTCAAGGTAGGAATAATGATAGCATTGAAAAATCTTATAGATAAAAAACTGATTGAATTATAATTTTCTAAACACACCGATTACTTTTCCTAGTATTTTCACATCTTTTACGATGATAGGGTCCATATAAGGATTTTCTGGTTGAAGCCTTATATGGTCTTTTTCTTTGTAGAATCTTTTTACAGTTGCTTCTTCATCATCTATCAGGGCAACTACTATGTCGCCGTTAGTCGAAGTGTACTGTTGTTTGACAACTACATAGTCATTATCCAGTATTCCTGCATTTATCATACTTTCTCCTTGAACCTTTAGAATGAATGTATTGTCTTCATGAATAAAATCTTTAGGAAGGGGAAAGGTATCCTCGATATTTTCTATGGCAAGAATCGGATTTCCTGCAGTAACTCTCCCTACAATCGGGATATCGACTACCTGTTTTCTATCATAAAAACCACCTGTTTCCAAAACTTCTATTGCTCTGGGTTTTGAAGGATCTCGTCTTATATATCCATTTTCCTCAAGTTTGGAAAGATGGCCATGAACGGTGGACGTGGATTTAAAACCAACTGCTTTGCAGATCTCCCTGACTGATGGAGGATATCCATTTTGATGCAGACTATATTTAATGAAATCCAATATTTGCCTCTGTTTATCAGTAATATTATCTGTCATATTTTCTTTCTCCTCATTCATATATTTAATATATATTATAACATAATAAAAATACTCAATCAAACACTAGTTCGATAAAACAGCGTTTGACAAAGAACATTTGTTCGTATATAATACAATTAAAGAACAGATGTTCGGGGGTATTATACTTTTTATCTATGGAGGGATAGAAATGGCTGATACTTCTTATAAAAAGAGAAAATTAGTTATAGTGTCAAAAACAAGGTTTTGTATTTTTTTGATAATTGTTTTTGTTATTTTCTTATCTATTATTGCTAGTACTTTTAACAATACCAACGCAAAAGAAAAATTAGGACAATCATCTTTAAAAATAGTTTCTGTTCAAAAAGGGGATACTCTGTGGGATATATCAAATAAATATGCACCCAGAAATATGGATAAGAGGAAGTACATATATGAAGTAAGAAAGATAAATAATATGAAATCGGCATACCTACTGGAAGGGCAAAAAATAAAATTGCCGGATTTTTAGTAATTAAACTTAATCAAATATTTTATGCTCATAAGGATTTTCTTATGAGCATTTTTTGCGAATAATTATATTGATCAATAAAATAATCTGATGTTGATAAAGCAGAAAAAATGATATAATAAAAAAAGAGGCGTGTGTCTCTCTAAAACAAGGTTTGGAGGAACTAAATGGAAAAGAAGCTCTATAAATCTAAAAATGATAAAAAAATTTCCGGAGTATGTGGAGGTATAGCGGAATATTTTGATATTGATCCAACTATTATCAGAATAATATGGGTTATTTTCTCGCTATACTATGGTTCCGGAATCATAGCTTATATTGCTTGTGCTTTAATAATGCCTGATGAACCGGAAAAAATGGAAATGTAATTGCAGGGCAAGTAACCCATGATTTAATCCCGCAATTTAAGCATTCTTGCAGCTTGTCTACGTTTATCATCGCTTATGGCTGCATAATGTTTCTTGGTGGTGTTCACATCTTTATGACCAAGGACATCTGCCACAAGGTATATATCTCCTGTTTCTCTATAAAGGTTTGTCCCATAGGTGCTCCTCAATTTATGGGGCGATATGTTTTTTAATTGGGTCACTTGAGAAGAGTATTTTTTTACTAAATTTTGAACAGCTCTTTTGCTGATCCTTCTTCTTTGAAGTGATAGGAAAAGGGCCTGTTCATGACCGGGTAAAGGTTGCATATTTTTCCTTTCTTCTATATAGTCCACCAGTATATCTTTTACTTCATCGCTAAAATATAGGATTACTTGATTTCCACCTTTTCTTGTTATTTTGAATCCATTCACATTAAAATCAAAATCATCCATGTTCAAGCCTACACATTCACTTATACGTATCCCTGTACCTAAAAAGAGGGTGAGTATAGCAAGGTCTCTAGATTTAGTATATTTGTGATAACGCTTTTGTGTCTTTGTCAATCCTTCACCTGACTCAACAGCATCGAGAAGTTTGGCTACTTCGTCTATTTCCAAGCGTATGATAGGTTTTTCGTATATTTTAGGCAGATCTACAAGACTGGTTACATTTCTGTCCAGTTTTTGTTTTTTATAAAAATAAGAAAATAGAGAACGTAGAGAGGATAACTTTCTAGCCTTGCCAGGATTTGTATTTTTTAGTTCATCTTGATCATTTACATAATAAGATAGATATTCCAAGAAAATTTCAATATGAGTAGGGGTTACTCTGTTTAAATCTTCCAGATCGAAGGAGGTAGGGGATTTGCCTTTAAATTCTTCGATATCTGCAGACAGAAAATCAAAGAAAACCTTTAAATCATATGCATATGCTATTCGCGTAAGGATTGAGGTGGTAGGTTCAATACCTCTTATAAATTCACCACACAAATCAGGAAGATCCGCTAATATTTTTCTCAACTTCAATGTATTGGACTGGTATAATTGTTGATTGAAATCTTGATTGGAAGACATATAAATTCTCCTTTAAACTTATTATGAATAAATTTTACCATAAAGCATGACTTTTTGCAATACTATTCATTAAACTTGTCTTTCGCGAATAGTATTTAATGCAAATAAATTTCGTGGTAAATGGCACAAAACTTATTTGCAACTTTTATATTAAATTATATAGAATTGTTTATTCTCTTTTCTATATCTTCGGGCGATACTCCCCTTGCATTGATAATAGGAACTTTCGTCAATGTGTCTTGCATACCTAGCAAATTTTCGTTTGAGCCTGTAATTATAATTGCACCTAAATTATCATAATCATCAAAGTTTCTTATTGCGTTTTGAGGATTATTTTCGAACTCCTGTATTTTATAGCCTTTTTGTTCAAAATAGTCTTTTATTGGGTCAAGGCCTTTTTGTATCGCAATATTTTTCATCTGTATATCTCCCCTCGTTTATCTATATTATCTTCAAAAATACCTGTTTAGATACATAAAAAAAAGGCTCTATTTTATAAGCCTTTTTTTATAGTCTATTTAAAATTGTGGTTTGTTTAAAAATAAATATAATATTCCTAATATCAAAGGTTGGTGTAAAAGATATATAATAAGCGAATTTCTTCCAATGTACGAAATTGGTTCCCTATAGTATACCTTAATAAGCCCTTTTTTATCCTTGTAAAAGGCTTTTCCTGTGAATATACCGTATAGATAAACCCCGAACCATGGTATCATAGGATAGTAATCCCAAGCGGTAAAATCAAGGCTTTTTAGGCCTAAAGGGAAAAGATACTCAGTATGCATGTTTATTTCCTTAAAAACTAATTCTAGCAGAATAATAATTGTACCTAGTATTAAAATTGATACTAGTTTTCTATTTATAAAAAAAGAAGATATAATCATGCTAATCCCTAGAAAATGCAATATACCAAATTTTATATATAGCTTGTCGTCAATAAAAAATGTGATTACTGTAATTAAAAAGCCTAATAATAATACCTTAATACCTCTCCTGACGGGATTTTTACTCAAAGTGCAACTTATTCCTGAAATAAATATAAAAAGTATTCCAGATATTTTTCCTATGAAATACCAATGACTATTTAAATAATCGATATCAAAATGATAAAAATCGCGAAGATCCACTATTACATGAAAGCATATCATCAAAATGAGTGCAATACCCCTTAAAAAATCTATTTCCCATATTCTCGTTTTGTTTGCAATATGTTTCATGATAATTCTTCCTTTTATTTATTGTTTTCAAAAACGTACTTCCCTTCTGTTGTCAGTTTGTTTGTGATATCTATCATGTTTTGAAATTTATGTATTATTTCAAAGGATAAACTTTCGGATATTTTATAATTTTGATAAGCTTTATCTTTATCATTATTTTTTATGTTATCTATAACATCTTCAGCGCCTTTATGCAGTTTTGAATGAATTGGTTCTACTTCTGTCCAAATATTCTTAACCCTTTCATCAGATGGCTGCATGGAATAATAAAAATGTCCGAACCCGCATTTACGGTCATCGGTCTGTATTGGTAAAACCCGCATATCATCAACCATAGATTTAAGGTCATTCATCCACCTTTTATGTGCAGTTATAGCTATATTCAAAAAGTTGATAAAATATTCGTTTTCCAATTTCCAAAGACTTGTGCTACTCAATTTCCCGCTCTTTTTGGTTAAACTATCCAGTATTTGCTCAATAGAAATCAAAGATGAAGATATATCGTTTATAGAGCTTGATATATTTGATACACTCATCGATGCGTTATGCACTTGCTCTGAGTCATCGCTTAAAAGTTGAGTTGAGGCAGATATTTGTTGTATCGAAGCATTAAGTTGTTCATTAAAAGCCGATATTTCATTTATATTATCATTGAGTTTGCCGATAAGCTGTGTACTTTGATTTAATTGGTCATCAACTTGATTTAAATTATTGTTTACATCCTGAATGTATGTTATTGTACTTTGGACGCTTGCAGAAGTGGAAGAAGATGAAGTTCCTAATTCGTCTACTAGATTGTTTGCAGTGCCAACTAAGGTTTTTACATCTTCAGATAGTTTTCTTATCTCTTGTGCTACTACAGCGAAGCCTCTTCCATGTTCACCTGCGTTTGCCGCTTCGATAGATGCGTTGATAGCTAATAA
Organism: Clostridia bacterium; assembly: GCA_028698525.1. Taxonomy (NCBI): domain Bacteria; kingdom Bacillati; phylum Bacillota; class Clostridia; species Clostridia bacterium. The sequence goes on along the minus strand of JAQVDB010000039.1, from coordinate 1,909 downwards.
ATTGGTTTGTTTCGCAATATTTTCTATTCCCCTCATTGCTTCCCTGATAACATTGAGTTTGTCTATTAGGTTTTCCACATCATCCTTCATACCTTCTGCAACGTTTAATGTGGTCTGGTTTTTACTGACAACTTCATCAAGCATTTTGGTGCTAGCTTCAGTATTCTTATAAATGTTGGAAGACATGTCCGAAATATCACTTATATTAGATACTGAATTTGACGATGACTTAGCTATCTCATCCATACTCGCAGATAATTGCTGAGCCATTGATACCATAGAGTGGGAGATTGAATCCATTCTATCCACAGAATTATCCAATTGCTTCGAATAATATTTGAGCTTTAGATCAAGGCTACTTATCATTGTAGATGCTTGTACACTATCATGGGTTATATCGTTTATAGTTTTATGGGTAATTTTATCGTACTTTGACTGTTTGTTATTATCAATCGACTTGTTTTTAATTATTTTTCCTAACAATTATATACCTCCTCATCAGGCTTTTTACAATACTGATTTATTAAATACCCATTTGATTCTATTTTTAAACTATATATAACAAAATTAATTTTTAAAGTAAGTGGATTTTATTTTTTTATTTGTTCTTTGGCAAGTTGATCGCATCTGTTATTCATTTCATTGTCTGAATGCCCTTTTACTTTTACCCACTCAATGTTATGGGTTCTATCATATTTTATCAATAGTTCCCATAGATCTTTATTTTCAACACTTTTTTTTGTGCTGGTTTTCCAGCCATTTTTGACCCATCTATCCACCCATTTTCTAGTAAAGGCATTTATCAGATAAGCGCTATCACTATAAAGTATGATATCAGAAGGTCTTTTTATGAGTTCAAGTGCTTTTACAGCAGCGGTCAGCTCCATCCTGTTATTTGTCGTGTTTGGATTACCGCCCGAAATTTCCTTAATATAGTTTTTGTAAATGAGAATTGCAGCCCATCCTCCCGGGCCCGGATTATGACTGCATGCACCATCGGTATATATTAAAATTTTATTCATAGACTTTATAAAGGTTAACATAATTATATTATGTTAACCTTACTACCTCCCCATCTGTTTAGATTTCTCTTCACAAGTTTTAACAGCTTCTATTATAGCTGCTCTAAACCCACATTTTTCTAAAGTATAAACTGCTTCAATAGTTGTTCCGCCTGGCGAACATACCATATCTTTTAATACTCCCGGATGGTTTTCAGTTTCCAGTACCATTTTAGCTGCCCCCATAACTGCCTGAGAGCAGATTTTATAGGCTTTTTCTCTACTCATCCCTTTTAACACAGCTCCATCAGCTAAAGCTTCTATGAACATATATACATAAGCAGGGCTGCTTCCGCTTATTGCCGTAACACAGTCCATCAGATTCTCATCAATGATTTCTACTTCACCGAGTCCAGAAAAAATAGAGAAAATTGTATCTAATTCGTTGGAATTTACCCTATCATTGGCGGAAAATGCCGTCATTCCACACCCGACAAGAGCAGGGGTGTTAGGCATTGCACGTATGATCTTTGTACCAGCAGGGAAAAGCTCCATCATTTTTTTAATACTTATTCCGGGGGCTATAGATACCAATAGCTTGTTTTTATCTATATGTTCTGATATTTCTTTTGCTACATTTTCGAATATTTGAGGTTTAATACATAATATCAATAAATTTGAATTTTGTACAACAACTTTGTTATCTTTAGATATGTTTATATTCTTTTGGATATTCTTTATCTCCATCAGTTTATTCTGATCAATATCTCCCACATAGATATTTTCATAAGGTATTTGTTTATCTTTAATTATTCCCTTTATTATTGCACTTCCCATATTTCCTGCCCCTATTATACCAACTTTAAATTCGCTATTATTCATTAAAAACCCTCCAATTTTTAAAATAG
>JAQVDB010000038.1:9008-22054 GCA_028698525.1 Clostridia bacterium | reverse complement strand
GCAGCTGGTTGTCTATCCTTCTGCTCTCATGGCGTTCAGTGCCTAGAACAAAGAGCCCTCCTAGCTCTGCCACTCCTTCTTCCAATACTATATCGGTTCCACGGCCTGCCATGTTGGTGGCTATAGTTACGGCACCCCGCTGACCGGCTTTTTTGATTATCTCTGCCTCTTTTTCATGGTGTTTTGCATTCAGCACTTGATGGGGTATGCCCTTTTTCTTGAGCATATCGCTTAAAATCTCGGATTTCTCAACGGACACTGTGCCTACCAAAACAGGTTGCCCCTGGGCATGCCTAGCCTCTATTTCCTTTACCACAGCTTTGAATTTGCCTAGCTCTGTCTTGAATACCACATCAGGCAAATCTTCCCTTATCATAGGCTTATGTGTAGGGATTACAACAACATCCAAGCCATATATGCCCCTGAACTCATCTTCTTCTGTAGCAGCAGTACCCGTCATACCTGCTAATTTTTTATACATTCTGAAGTAGTTCTGGAAGGTGATGGTAGCAAGGGTCTTGCTCTCTCTTTTGATCTTAACACCTTCTTTAGCCTCTATAGCCTGATGCAGCCCATCGCTGTATCTTCTCCCTGTCATCAGCCTGCCGGTAAATTCGTCCACTATTATCACTTGGTCATCTTTTACTATATAGTCTATATCTTTCTTCATCAGGCCATGGGCTTTTAGCGCCTGATTTATATGGTGCTGCAATCCCATGTTTTCAATATCCGCCAAATTCTCTATCCCAAAATATGATTCTACTCTTGTTATTCCTTCGTCTGTAAGATTTACCGTCCTGGCCTTTTCATCCACTGTATAATCGGTCTCTCTCTTGAGTCTGGAAACAAATCTGTCCACTTTATAATATATATCGGTGGATTTATCCCCTTTGCCTGAGATTATGAGGGGTGTTCTGGCTTCATCTATCAGTATGCTGTCCACTTCGTCCACTATGGCATAATTTAATTCTCTCTGTACCATATTCTCTTTGTATATAACCATGTTATCTCTCAGATAATCAAATCCAAATTCATTGTTGGTTCCATAGATGACATCTGCAGCATAGGCCTCCCGTCTATCTTTAGAATCCATATCATGTTGTATCAGGCCTACTTTAAGTCCCAAAAACTCGTATATCTTGCCCATCCATTCGCTGTCCCTCTTTGCAAGGTAATCATTGACAGTTATTATGTGCACGCCTTTGCCGGTGAGGGAGTTGAGATAGGCAGGCAAGGTTGCAACAAGGGTCTTTCCTTCACCAGTCTTCATCTCGGCTATTCTCCCCTGATGCAGTACCACACCTCCAATCAGCTGTACCCTAAAGTGTCTCATGCCCAACGTCCTGACAGAAGCCTCCCGCACAACGGCAAATGCTTCAGGGAGTATATCATCCAAGCTTTCGCCATCTGCTATTCTTTTTTTAAACTCTTGAGTCTTGGCTGCCAGCTGTTCATCCGTCAATTTTTTCATGTCAGGTTCTAGTTGTTCTATTTGGTCTACTATAGGTGTTATCAATTTTAATTCTTTTTTGTTCTGATCTCCAAAAATTTTCTTTAAAAGTCCAAACATCTTTATATATAAACCTCCTGTTTCTTACACTTTCATTACTAATTTCCATTAATTTATTTTAACACTTTTATGTACTTATAGCAAAATAAATGAACTAGTAGTATAATAAATATAAACTAACACTTTTCCCCAAAAAAAGTTAGGGGGTTACATTTTAGAATGGCATATAAAAAAACCAATCCTTTTAAAAAAATCAATATTTCAGTAAAATGCTTTTCCTGCCTTTTATTATGTGTTTTCGCTACAGTGGGCATCCTGTGGTTTTTCATAACCAATAATAATATATTTGGAATCATATTCATAATTATCCTTGCAATTTTGCTATGGATATTCTTTTGTTTCTATTTAAATTCAAAAATTTCATGGACAAAACAGTTGGAGGAAAATAACGAAAAATATAACTGCTGGTGGAAAATCAGACAGATTTGATAGTAAAAGCAGACAATCAGGGACGGCTGACATTCGTAAGCCCCTCCTATTGTAAGACTTTTGGTAAAAGCGAACAGGAGCTGCTAGGCAAAAAGTTTTTAAAGCTAGTCCATCCGGATGACCGTCAAGCTACCTTGAAAGCTGTTAAAAATTTATATCGTCCTCCCTATAGTTGTCATATGGAACAAAGAGCTCTCACTGTTGATGGATATCGATGGTTCGAATGGGCAGACAAAGCTGTATTAGATTCTGAGGGCAACGTCATCGCCATTGTAGGGGTAGGCCGAGATATTACTGATAGAAAAAATGTGGAACAAGACCTTAAAAAAGCATTGGAAGAAAACAAACAACTTCTTGAAAAAACATTGGAATATGATAAGCTAAAGACTGACTTTTTTTCCAATATATCACACGAATTTAAGACACCATTGAATATAATATTAGGTGTGATACAACTTTCTGAACTATACCGTAAAGCAGGGGACGGGCTAAAAGATCCCACACCTTATGCTAAATACATGCCTATTATGAAACAGAACTGTTTTAGGCTGCTCAGGCTTATAAACAATTTAGTGGATATGACTAGGGTAGACGCCGAGTTTATGGAGCTGCGCCTGACCAATTGTAATATAGTTAATATAATCGAAGATATTACCCTTTCAGTTGCACAATTTACTGAAAATCATGGCATAAAGGTGATATTCGACACCAACATTGAAGAAAAGATAATAGCCTGTGATGTGGACAAGATGGAAAGGATAATGCTGAATTTGCTTTCCAACTCAGTTAAATATACCGAACCAGGTGGCAGTATATGGGTAATTTTACAGGATAATGGAGATACTATTGATGTAACTGTGAGGGATACAGGTGAGGGTATTCCGGAGGATAAGGTGGATATAATATTTGACCGTTTTAGGCAGGTAGATAGTTCTTTCACCAAAACACGTGAAGGGAGCGGTATAGGCTTATCCCTGGTTCAGTCATTCATTGAGATGATGGGAGGCAATATAAGGCTTAACAGGGAGTATGAACAAGGGGCAGAATTTACAATACAGCTTCCGGCAAGAATCCTTGAAAAACAAAAGGATAATTTTATATCCAACACAGATAAAGATACTCGTGTAGAAAGGATTAATGTGGAGTTTTCAGATATTTATTCGGGCATCTTGAACTAACTGATATTGACAATGATTAGCTTGTCCTGTTTAGGGGTATATATAGAATATACATAGTAAAATATACACAAGCTCAATAAAGATAATTCTTCCCTATGCTGAATAGTATTAGTATAGGGTGTAGGATAAGATAAAGACTTGAAAGGAGCTGGATTTTATGAAGATCATTGTTAGTGGTAAAAACATGGAAGTCACCGATGCTTTAAGGAACACTGTTGAAAAAAAGGTGGGTAAATTAGAGCGATATTTCAACCCAGGCACAGAAGCTCAAGTAACGTTATCAGTAGAAAAAAATAGGCACATCGCCGAGGTGACAATACCCTTCGATGGAGTAATTCTCCGAGGGGAGGACAGCACAGATGATATGTATGCAACGATAGACAGCGTCCTTGATAAGATAGAAAGACAGATTATAAAGCACAAAACCAAGCTGGAAAGAAAACTTCGAACCGGCGCATTCAAATATAACCATCCGGTATTCTCAAAGACATATATGGATGAGAAATATGAGGAACCGGTGATAGTTAAAACCAAGAGGTTTGAAATGAAACCCATGGACCCGGAAGAGGCTATACTTCAGATGAATCTTTTGGGACACAACTTCTTCGTATTCACCAATGCAGAAACTGATGGTGTGAATGTTGTGTATAAGAGAAACGATGGGGATTACGGTTTGATAATACCTGATTATATGTAAGTGAAAGGGCCATATGGCCCTTTTTTATTTTGTGCAAAAACAACACAAGGGGACTGTCCCCTTGTGTTGTATAATACCCTGAAGCAAGTAGGCTAAATCACTAAACAGGGACTTGCATATAGAAGGTTAGCGAACTGCTCATAAATATTTGGCTAAAAAACTTGGCGAGCGTAATGTAGGAAATGCCAGTTTAGCTTTTCCTGTTTGAGCGCTAGCGAGTTTGGGAAAAGCTTGGCATTTCTGGAATGGAGTGAGCCTTAGTTTTTTCCAAATATTTATTGCATGAGCGGTCTTCTATATGCAAGTCCCGTACGTGTACACAATGATTTGATAATAAAACGACACAAGGGGACTGTCCCCTTGTGTCGTTTGGTTGTCGTAATTACAATACCTTGCTCAGGAATTCTTTTGTCCTTTTATTCTTTGAATGATTGAATATCTCATCTGGTGTTCCTTCTTCTGCGATCACTCCATCATCCATAAAGAGTATCCTATCCCCTACTTCACGGGCGAAACCCATCTCATGGGTTACTACTACCATGGTCATACCCATTCTTGCCAACTCTTTCATTACATCTAGAACTTCCCCTATCATTTCAGGGTCCAATGCTGATGTGGGTTCATCAAATAGCATTATTTCAGGGTCCATGGCAAGTGCTCGGGCTATGGCTACTCTTTGTTTTTGTCCCCCTGACAATTGTTTAGGATAAGCCTGGGCCTTGTCTTTCAGCCCCACCTTGGCTAACAGCTCCAAAGCCTTTTGCTGTGCCTCCTCTTTTGTCATCTTTTTAAGTTTTATGGGGGCAAGGCTTATATTGTCTATCACCTTCATATGAGGAAACAGATTGAATTGCTGAAAAACCATGCCCACTTTTTGTCTCAACTTATTTATTTCCTTCTTTTGCTCTACCAAAGATATCCCATCTATATATACATCACCTTTTGTAGGCTCTTCCAACAGGTTGAGACATCTCAAAAATGTACTCTTGCCGGAACCGCTGGCACCTATAACACAAACCACTTCACCTTTTTTAATATGGTTGTTTACCCCTTTTAATACCTCAAGATCTCCAAAATATTTATGCAAATTAACTACCTTAATCACTTTGTCTCAACCTCCTTTCGTATTTACCCAGTATTGCAGAAAATACACCGGTCAGCACAAGATATATTACCGCAATGGATATATAAGGTTCATATGGCCTATATGTTATGCTCATCACCTTGTTAGCCCTGTTGACAAGATCGCCCACTCCTATAACGCTGACAATAGCGGTTTCTTTTAAAAGTACTATAAACTCGTTGCCCAACGCAGGCAGTATGCTCTTCAATGCCTGAGGTATTATCACGTATCTCATGGAGGTGCTGAAGTTAAGTCCTAAAGAACGGGCCGCTTCCATCTGCCCCTTGTCTACAGAGAGTATACCTCCCCTTATTATCTCGGCAGTGTATGCGCCGCTGTTTAGAGAGAACGCAAATATAGCCGATACTGTAGGGTCTTCTATATTGAGCAGTATAATATTATAAACTATCAATAATTGCACTATGGTAGGTGTGCCTCTGGTAACAGCTACATATATATCGGCTAGCTTGCCCAACAGATATTTTAATAGGGCTAAAACACGGGGCCAAAATGCAGATATGCCTCCGCCCTTTCTAAATTCCTCTTTTAAATCATCTGAGGTAAATTTAGCGATACGGGTCACAGCTACCAATAATCCTATCAAAAAACCGAAAACAGCAGAAAACAGGGTGATATATAGTGCTACCCATGTACCCTGCAATATAAATGGAAAATATTTATTGACAAACGAAATATCCAACTTTATTTCACTCCTTATCTAACACAAAAAGACCAGTCAGAAAATACAACCTGACCGGTCATTTTGCTGTCATTATAATAGCTTTATTCTAGACCGTATTTTTTCAAAAGCTGATCATATTCCCCGGATTCTTTGAGTTCATTGAGAACTTGGTTCATGATCTCTACCAGCTTCTCGTCCCCTTTAGGAGCAGCCAGAGAATATACCTCTTCGCTCAACGGTTCATCCAAAAGTTCTAAGGAATCCTCATTTTGAGCAACATTTGCTTCTGCTACAGCCTGATCCAGCACTACAGCATCTATTTTGCCGTTGTTCAATGCCAATATAGCGGCAGTCGCCTTATCAAATCTTTTTACCTCTTTTGCTCCAATTTCCTCCTCGGAAGCAACCTCATCACCTGTAGTCCCAAGCTGTACACCGATCACTTTATCTTTTAGATCGTCCTTGCTCATTATCTCTTCATTGCCTTTGCTCTTTATTATAACCTGATAAGCTTCATAGTATGGATCTGAAAAGTCCACGCTTTTTCTTCTTTCGTCATCGGCAGTCATACCTGCTGCTACAAAATCTAGCTTACCTGAACTCAATGCAGATATCAGCCCGCCAAAATCCATATCCTTGATCTCCAGCTCTACCCCAATCTTTTCTGCTATAGCCTTTGCTATATCCACATCAAAACCTACTATTTCGCCATCTTTGCCTTCATCTATCTCTATGTATTCGAAAGGCTCAAAATCCGCACTTGTTCCCATCACTATTTTTCCTTTTTCTTTAGCTTTGTCTACAACAGATTTATCCGATCCGCCGCATCCTACAAGTGCTATAGTAAATAATGAAATCAATGCGATAATCGCTGCTGTTTTTATTAATTTTGAACTCATACACCAAACCTCCTAAAATATTCTACCAAACAAAGGGACAGTTTTTATGTCTCCCTTATTTTTAATATAAAATTTTGTACTGTATAATTATACAACATTACCTTTAAAAATGCAATGTGTTTTATCTATGGCTATATTTACCATAATACGACATATTATGCCTGCTATTAATTCACATCATGTGGATATGTGGACACTCAAACTGTGGATAGTGTGGATAAAATTGTGTATAACCTATGTTTTCGACCTTTTTACTTGTGGATAAGTTGGGGGGATTGTGGAGAATATGTGTTTCCTTTAACTTTAACCTTAACAATAAAACACGAATTTCGACAAAAAAATAAAGCTTCGAATTCCTCCGAAGCTTTTACCATCATCCGATAGATACTCCAAAAGCTCTCTTTGCTCAGGGATTATCTTATCTTTTGATAGCAATCCTTGCAGTACACAGGCCTGTCTTCGCTTGGCCTGAAGGGAACTTTTGCAGGTTTGCCACATTCAGAACAAACTGCGTCGTATAATTTTGCGCTATTTCTTCCTTTTCTTTGTCTGCTTTCAGCCTTTTTCTTATCCCTGCAGGCTTTACACCTTTTAGGTTCATTCTGGAATCCCCTTTGTTCATAAAACTCTTGCTCACCTGCAGTAAAAACAAACTCTTGTCCGCAGTCCTGACAGTTTAAAACTTTGTCTTCAAACATTTGGATAATCCCCTCGCTTAAATATTAATTATTTATACATACCCACTACTTATTGCTAGTATGTATAATTTCTTCCTTAATTATATACTCATAAATCATCAAAATCAATTTTTTTCTATTTTTTTTTGTCAATAAAATATGATGCCTGTTCGCTATATGTTTTATTATATCCTAATATACCCTTTTTATTTCGTTTTATGCTATCAATGCTCATTTTTAATTGATTTTTTTTGTCTTTAGAATCCTTTTTCAGACCATTTTCTATTTCTTTTATCTGATTTAAAACGGACACAATGTCTAGTATCCGCCTTCTCACCTTTGCTAATTCAGGATATTTGCCATAGTCAATTTCATCCATAGAATCTATTTTCATGGTTTTTTTCAGCCTGCCGGCAACCTCAAGGAATTGTTTGTCCAGCTCATTCACCTTGTCTATGCATTCCTGTTTTTGATTTATAATATTTAACAACAGCTCCAATTTATCATCATGAATTGAGGAGCGTTGTTTTTGAGTCATCGCCCGTATCTCTTTTACCAGCTCATATTTCTCTGATACCAAACATAAAAGTTTTTTTATATCTTTTTCAATGTGGGAGTCCATTTTATTATGAGTGAGAATATACTTGCTGCCTATTTATTCTCACTGCCTCCTTCCAAGCATCCTTCAGTTCTTCCAACATTGTTTCTACTTCCTTTATCGTCTGGACATCTTTGTTGATGTTGGCCTGTATCAATCTGCTGTTCATATAGCTGTACAAGCTGTAAAGATTATTTGATACTTGGTAATTCATATCCAATGAAGACATCAGCTCTGTTATTATCTTTTGTGCTTTTATTATAGAATTGTTTGAGTTTTGTATATCCTTTTGTTCAATAAATGAACATGCTTGCCTACAGCATTTTAATGCCCCATCATACATCATAAGAACCAATTCCCCTGGGCCTGCTGTATTTACTGAGTTTTGTTTGTACTGCTGATATGGATTTCCCATAGCTGCCATAATTCCATTACCCCTTTCATTTTACATTTGCCACATACCCAGCTGCTGTGTCAGCCACATACTCTGCTGATTCATCTGATTTATCGCCTTTTCCATCTGGGTATATTGGTTCCAATATCTGTTTTCTATCATTTTAAGCCTGTCCTGCCAGCTGTCTATATCTTTCTCTAAATCTCTTATCCTCGACCCTATTTGACTGTTATCCGCCTTGCTGAATGATAAAGCCGTACCTGCCTTTTCTGATATCCTGTCCATCCCCCCTGTGATGGTATCATGCATCCTCACAGCTATCCCCGATTGGCGGTAATCCCCTTCTGTCTGCCTTCTAAACATCTGGGCCACGCCGTCAGCATCGGTTTCAATAGCCTCTCTCAATTTTGCTTCATTCAAATTCAATTTGCCACGTTCATAGTATGGACCTGTAGTGATACCTATGCTGTATAAAGTATTATATTTTGAATCCACTCCATCTACAGATTCCATCAACATGTTGCGCATATCCGATAATATGGATTCCAACATAGCATCCCTTGCCAACATGCCGCTGCGAGCCTTTTCTTCCCACTTTTCTATTTGGCTGTCCTTTAACACATCTTTTTGTTCATCTGTCAGAGGAGGATAATCTTTGTATCTCTCTTCATGTATCTTTTGATTTATTGTATCTATAGTTTCATTATATGTATCTACAAACCCCTTTATATTATCTACTACCGAATCTATATCCCTGCTGGTAGTGATGGTCACTGGGGTATCCGATGTAGCTTTGAGGTTGAAAGATACACCATTTATAGTAAAATCATTGTTCTTTCTGGTGGTAGCAAGTCCATTTACCGTAAATTGGGCATCCTGCCCTGAAGTGTAGTGGTTAAGACCTAAAAGCTGTTCAGCAAAAGCACCGCTTACAGTTATGTCTTGTCCATTTGCATTGTTATTTCCTGTGCGTTTGGCAGTGAGTACCATCTTGTCGGTACTGGAGTCGTAGAATGCATTTAAATCCAAGGTCTTTGAATTGTTTATGTAGCTCACTACTGTATTCATGGATTGGTTGAGTGCATTTATGGTAAAAGTTTCGGTATTTTGCTGTCCACCTTGATTATATGATGATATGGAAAATTCAAAATCATGCCTGTCTATCTGTATGCTGCTGCCCTCTTCTATCTCTTGTTCTTCAAAAAATGTCAGCTTTAGCTTGCCGTTTCCGTCATCCTCTAACAGTACAGCACCTTCTTTAAGCTGGCTCTCATCGGTAACTGCTTTGTAATAACTGCCATTTACTTTGATGGTTATATTCTCTTTTTTGTAGTCTGCTCTTATATCGGCATAGTTTATGTTGGATACAAAGCTGGTGCCGGTCTCGTTCACCACAAATGAATCGGATACATCTGCTATCCAATCGAATTTATTCCCATCCAATATACCCTGCTGTATGAGGGTGTATAAACTCTGGTTTGTATCCATACCCTGCCTTTGGGCTTGTATCGTACCTGATGCATCCGGTTCAAAACCTAGAGCAGAAAATAGCTCCTGCCCCTCTTCCTGTTTTATCGTAAAGGCGGCAGTGCCGTCTGCGGTAAATTGGAGCTTGTTGTTTCTATCCAAAGTAACTTTTACTTTATCCTGTCCTAGAGCCTGATCTAATTTGCTCTGTATATCTGCCACCAAATCGGAATACATTCTACCGCCGCTCTTGTTGTCATACACCGCCGGATCTAATGCTATCTCTAAAAATTCGCCGTTATCGTAGCTTATCATGAAGCTCTGTACTTCCGATATGTTTACCGGAGACTGCAACGGTTTTTCTGCGGATATCTTGTACACTTGACTGGATATAGACACATCATCTGCTGTCCTGATACCTGCAGCCTTTGCAAGACTAGTGATAGAATCGAAGGTGAAAGATGTGGCTGAAGCTGCACTTGATGCAGTGGCTGATATTATGGATTGGTCTGAACTGTTGGCTATGTAAGCATTGAATGTGCTTTGAAGCCTCATGTCAAATATTGTGTTTCGCAAATTTAAAAGAAGCGTGTTTATTTCTCTGTAGTCTTCTTGCTGCCATTCAAGTACCTGTTTTTGCTGTTTTAGCTTGTCCAGCGGCATCCTTTCCACCCTCATCAGGTTGTCCACTATGCTGTCTATATCCATACCAGTGGCTAGTCCACCGACTCTCATACTATTGTACATTTGTTATCCTCCTTTTAAATCTTTTTATCTATGAGTATACCTACTGCTCTCCACATTTTCCCCAACATATCCAATATTTCTTCAGGGGGTATCTCCCTTATAACTTCTTGGGTATCCTTATTTATCACCCTTACCATTATTCTGTTTGTATCATCATGTATTTCAAATTCAAAACCTTTGTTTATGGCTTTGACCACATCATTTGCGGCATCAACAGCCCCTTGTATTTTTTGTTTGTCCAGCTGGTCATTCAGCCCAAATCTGGTCTTGTCTATCGGACGTTCTGTTTTATCTTTTTGAGCCCGCATATTCTGTTCAAGTCCGCTATGATGGCTCACAGGCCTGACTGGGGCACTTTTTACAGATGATACAGGATTTATTCCCATAATTATTCCTCCTATAGGCTGTATACATCGCCATTGTAATTTTTGTATAAATGCTTCTATTATTTTTATCGTAAATATTTGACTAAAACTTTAGCATTTTTATAATTTTGACCGTAACTGCACAGGGGGACAGTCCTATTGTGTCGTATATTACAGGAAATACGTACGGAACTTGTATATATAAGAACGTTCATGCGATAAATATTTGAAAAAAGCTACGGCTCACTGCATTCCGGAAATGTCAAGCTTTCCCCAAACTCGCTGGCGCTCAAACAGGGAAAGCTAAACTGACATTTCCTATATTTCGTTTGCCAAGCTTTTTTAGACAAATATTTATGAGCAGTTCACTAACCTTATATATACAAGTTCCTGTTGGGCAGTTTTAAACTGAACTTTGTAAAGGGAATATATAATACCCGGAGATGCGACTAATGTGCCGCACTATACATCTGGTGTTTATATAATATAGTGCGGCAGATTGCGGAGCACGGAGGGTATTATATACTCCTGATAATGCTGAAACTTTGATATGACAGCAACTATGCACGGAACATATATATAGAAGGGCGTTCATGCAATGAATATTATGATACCTGTTATGTTGTTTTGCAAAAAATATATTTTAATTGTAGAATAGATAAGTGGAAAGAAGGGAATTAGATGGAAGAATACAAAATTATTGATATGCATGCACATATCTTTCCTGAGAAGATTGCAGATAAGGCTGTTAAAGCTATAGGAGACTTTTACGGCATTGCTATGCAGGGGAAAGGTATTGTTTCCCACCTTTTGGAGTGCGGTAGCAAGGCTGGAGTGGATAGGTTTGTAATTCACTCTACTGCCACAAGAGCTGAACAGGTAAAATCGATCAACGATTATACAGCCTCTGAATCAAGGTCAGATAAGCGTTTGATAGGATTTGGCACTATTCATCCTGATTTTGATGATATAGAAGGGGAAATAGAAAGAATCAAGAATCTTGGACTGAAAGGTATAAAGCTACATCCTGAATTTCAAAATTTTAAAATAGATGATGAATGCATGTTTCCAATATACAAGGCAGCTCAAGGTAAACTGCCTGTACTGATGCACATGGGAGATAAGGCTAGAGACTGGTCCCACCCTAAAAGGCTTGCCAAAGTGATAGATGTTTTTCCTGATTTGACGGTTATAGCGGCTCATTTTGGGGGATATCTATTGTGGGATCAAGCAGAACAATATTTGATAGGCAAAAAAATATATATGGATACCTCCAGTTCTTTGTTCCTGCTGGATGATGGCAAAGCTCTGGATATGATAAGGAAACACGGAGCAGACAGGATTGTGTTCGGAACGGATTATCCTGTCTGGACCCATGAGGATGAGTTAAAAAGGCTGTTTAGGCTGGACCTGAATGAACAGGAGAGAAAGCTTATATTAAGGGAAAATATCTGCAGACTGCTTGAGCTGTAGATATTTTTATCCCACCCTGTTTCGCCCTTGAGTCTTTGCCTGGTAAAGTTTCTGATCAGCACATTCTATCATCTGCTCCGGTGTCAATTTTTTATCTTTTAATGTGCATATTCCAAAAGACGCGGTGATATTTATTCTTTGATCTTTTATTTCTATATCTGTATTTTCTATCTTTTTACGCATTCGCTCGGCTACATCCCATGCATCGTCATAGTCTGTGTTATCTAAGCATATCAAAAACTCATCTCCACCATATCTTGCAACCCAGTCAACATTATCTCTTATGCAACTCACCAATGTATCGCTGGATGCTTTTATCGCTTTATCTCCCGCAGCATGTCCATACGTATCATTTATCTCTTTGAACAGGTCAATATCACAAATGATTATTGATAGCGGCTGCTGTTTTATGGTACTCCTTATTATATCTGCAGGCAGTCTTTCATTTATGTATTTTCTATTAAAAAGCTGGGTTAGGGTATCCTTTACAAGTATCTTGTTCATATCTTCTACAATATTTTTTATGTAATATCCCTTGTCATACTCTCCTGCACCTATAAGCATCTGTTTTGTAACGTTTTTTAGAAGCTCCAATACCACTGTGCTGTTGCCATTTTCAATAGGTATAGCTGTAACCATATACAGCCTGTCGTGGGTGTTCTCCAGTTTTACAAAAGTATCCCCACCCAGATATGCTCTCATAGATATGCAGTTATCGCATATCTTATTGTTGCCCCAATAGGCATG
>JAQVDB010000038.1:2391-8908 GCA_028698525.1 Clostridia bacterium | reverse complement strand
TCCATCATCTCTTTTGCCATGTCTACGTCTCTTATTCTGGATTCTGCTGCCTGCAAGTTTTCTGCTGATGTAGATAAGTTATTTATTGTATGCTCCAACCTATTCTGATTTGCACCTAACTTAGATCTTTCGGCTGATACCTTTTTAATAGCATCATCTATTGTAGTAATAGCCTTGGTAGCGTCTTCATGATTAGACATTTTTCCATTAATACTATCTATACCAAGACCTGCAGTAGACATATCAGCTATCGATATTGCCATACTTTGATTTTCATTAGCACCTATTTGAAACTTCGCCTCTGCCGTTGCTCCTGTAATAATTTGATCATCTGTTCCAGCAGTAAAAGTAACTCCCGTCGCACCTTGGAAATTTGCTACTTGTAATGATACTCCAAGCTTATCAAAATTTAAAGTCCCCGTAAAATTATCAACCAATCCTTCTAATACTTGAGCATTCCCTTTAGAATCCTCCAATGTTAATTTTCCTGCTTCACCAGTTAGGGTATAAGTTTCACTTGTTTTAGCACCCGATACATCAACTCCGACTATACCATTTGAACCAGTAGCATTAGTACTTGCTGCATCTATCTGTATACCAAAACTCCCATTTAACAATTTTTTACCATTAAACTCTGTTTGTTCTGCTATGCGGGTAATTTCGGTTTCTAATTGAGCAACTTCCTCTTTAATTGCTATTCTATCCTCTGGCTGGTTAGTATCATTAGCTGCTTGATCTGCTAATTCCCTCATTCTCTGAAGAATAGCATGTGTCTCGGTCAGTGCACCTTCAGCTGTCTGAATTAACGATATAGCATCCTGTGAATTTCTTGCTGCCTGATCCAAACCTCTAATCTGGCCCCTCATCTTTTCACTGATCGCCAAGCCTGCTGCGTCGTCTCCTGCTCTATTTATCCTCAAGCCTGATGATAGCTTTTCCAAAGACTTGGACTGAGCGTTGTTTGCAGCGGTAAGTCTTGAGTATGTATTTAATGCTGCTATGTTGTGATTGATCCTCATTTAAAATCTCCTCCTTGAATTTTTGTTTTGGCATCCTTGCCATATTTTTATATTGATATTCCCGGCCGGGGAAAATCTCTTTCAATATATTTAATCGGAATCTAAAAATAAAACTTTAGCATTTTTTCTATTTTTTTTCAAAAATTTGCTGAACTTTGTCAAGTACATTAATATCTGAACTGGCTGCCTTTTTGTTTTCCTGTTCAGTCTGCTCACACAGCTCTTTTCTCAATATCACCACATCCTGGGGTGCATCTATCCCTATCCTCACCTTGTCCTTTTCTACTGAAACAAGTGTTATCTCTATATCTTCTCCTATCATTATGGACTGGCCTCTGCCTCGGGTTAATATGAGCATACTCGTTTCCCCTTTTCCCCCGTATGTTGCAAATCCCTCATTATATAGTGCCTCAATCCATATCTTCTATCATCCAGTACCAATTGTATAGCTGTCTTGTTCTTCATATTGAAAACCAGGGGGGACTTTAAATTTGCTGTCATCTTTTTTATATCCTCTGGCACCACCACTATGGAATACAGGACTATATCTTGTTGTGATTCTATGTCCAAAGGCTTAAGTACATTTTGACGGACAGCTGGCTGATAGTCGGGCAAGAATATTTTTGGATCTACCACTACAAAAGAGAGTTCAGATACCTCCACCGACTGCAGCCATTTGAAAGGTATGTGCTTATCTTTATGCTCCAATATAACGAAATATTTGTATTCTTCAAATCCCAGTATAGGTTTTACAAAGGTGAATATATCATCTTGCTCTATTTGAACATTGCCAAAAATCTTGGTGGGAATAATCATGCGCCTTCTTTCCTTTCTTTTGATTATATATATCTGTCCACATTCTTACCGGTGTATTCTATGTGTATCTCCGGTGGGGTAGTTTCTATATCTATTTCAGCAAAATCTGCAGATATCTGTGCTGGATTGATTTGGGGCTTTATATTAAAATATCCTTTCCTAACATCTACAGTAACTGACCCTGAAAACTCTATCTTCGGTCTTGATTTAGGTGCACAGTCTACATTGTAATCTCGATGGTCTATATACACATCTTTTGCCAGCAGGGCTAATACATTCTGCCCTGTCTCTATACTGGCCAGAGCATCTCCTTCTTTTACTATCCTGGCTATGCCTTTTTGTGCTTTTTGGTAGCCAGTTTTTATGAATTCTTTGTACTTGCTCATGCTGGATTTAAGTCCTAGTTCATCAAAGCACTTGCTCTGGTCTATATCTACTTTGGTATGTTCAATGTCTATCTCTACCCGATCTATATCGTAGGAAAGGTTCAAATCAGGAGGAGGTTGTTTGACCTGCATGTTTGCGTTTTGTGTATGTATGGTGAGTTGGGGTTTTATAGTTGTTATTGTAAGGTCCATTTTTAACAATCTCCTATATCAAAGAGTAGTGTAAGCACTAGGAGTATATGATGCCTTCCGTGCTCCACAATCTGCCGCACTATATTATATAAAAATACTAGATGTACATTGCGGCACATTAAGTCGCATCTCCGGGTATTATATACTCCCTTTACAAAGTTCAGTTTAAAACCACTCAATAGGAACTTGTATATATAAGGTTAGTGAACTGCTCATAAATATTTGGCTAAAATAAATAGTTATTTCCAAATATTTATCGCATAAACGTTCTTATATATACAAGTTCCGTGCGTATTTGCTGTTACATATGACACAATAGAACTGTCCCCTTGTGCAAATTGTGGGTTATCTTAAAAAGTCAACTAGTGTGGGTTGGATTATTCTCGCGCCTGCTGCTAGGGATGCTCTGTATACGCTTTCTGCCATCTTTAGGTTCATTATGGCTTCTGCCAGATCCATATCCTCTGTCTTGGACATGAGGGATGTTATGTTGATGGTATCGTCATCCATTCTAGTCTTTATCAGTTCAAATCTATTTATCTTTGAGCCTATCTCCGCCCGTATCTCCAGCACATTTTCCATGTTTCTATCTATATCGTCAATAATTCCATCTAGATCGTACCCATCCTGTCCTTTTAACGCCTTGTCCAATCTATCAATGGTATTGTAGAGGGAGGAGTCCCCTGCATCTAACATGAACAGCCTGCGTCCATCTATATTTACCTTTATATTGCTGTCAGCTCCTACGTTGTAGTTTATAGCTCCTTGATCGCCGTTATATTGAAGGCTATCATCAATCACCTCAAAAGGTTTTTCACGGGTTTTATGGCCTGCGAATATGTATCTCCCTGAAAACTCAGTATTGGCTGATTGCACTATCTGATCCTTCAGACTTTCTATTTCATAGGACACAGACTCCCTATCTTCATCGGAAAGGGTGCCGTTCTTTGCTTTGAGAGCAAGGTCCCTGACTCTATGTAGTACGTCCCCTATCTCTTTGACAGCTATTTCACTGGTTGTAAGCCATGATATGCCATCATCCACATTTCTGTTAAATTGTTCCATTCTGGAAAGGTTGGTTCTCAACATCAGGCTTCTAGCTGCATATACAGGGTCGTCGGAGGGTCTTTTCACCAACTTGCCGGAAGAGGTCTGGTCCTGTATTTTAGCCATTTTGGATAAATTTCTGTTTAAGTTTGCCATCATATTTCCTATAAGCATGCTGTTAGTCACTCTCATATTTTAATCACCGCCTATCGTCCTACTATTCCCATTCTGGATACTATAGTATCCAACATCTCATCCACTGAAGTTATCACTCGGGCTGCTGCGTTATACGAGTGTTGAAACTTTATCAGATTTGCCATCTCCTCGTCTAGGGATACCCCTGAAGTGGCCAGCCTTCTATTGTCCATCTGCCTCACCAGTACAGTCTGGTTTTCCTGCATCCTTATGGCTTGTTGGGCATCCACCCCCAACACTGCAATCAGTGATTTTGTAAAATCATCTATTGTGGAAGTCCCATCAAATATCTTATCATGCCTGGTTTCTATCAATTTTAATAAATTTTCATTGTCCCCTTCCTCACCATTTAAGGAAGCTGCTATATGATCAAAATTATCTATATCGGAAGAAATACCTATATCCCAATTGTATATGTCCACTTGTCCATTCTCCAGTTTTGCTAAAAAATCAGTCCTGTCAGCAAATCCTCCCTGAGAACCTACCATGGTATCAAAGGTGAAAAAGTCATGGCCTGT
Organism: Clostridia bacterium; assembly: GCA_028698525.1. NCBI lineage: Bacteria > Bacillati > Bacillota > Clostridia > Clostridia bacterium. Next base: position 4,735 of record JAQVDB010000038.1, on the reverse strand, counting down.
GCTGCCATCTAATCCATATCCTTGTCTATGTATTTCATTGAACTTATATGCGAATTGTCCTGAAAAATAGCACATCTCCTGCATATAATAGGGTATCCCAGAATATTGTCCATCTTTGCCTGTGCCATCTCTTATATCCAATAGTCCCTTCAATGTGCCGCTTTGTAGATCAACCTCTTTGCCTGAACCTTTCCAAACAATGTTTAAAAATCCATCTGCATCGGTTTCAGTAACCATCTCGTTGGTATTGTAATGGTCTACTAAAGCGGTAGTACCTACATCTATTCTTAAATGTCCCTGGCTAGTCTCGTAGGACCTTATATTTATTAACTTGGAAAGCTTGTCCACCAGAAGCTCCCTCTGGTCTCTCAAGTCGTTGGCTCTGCCGCCGCTTATCTCCTGTTTGAATATCTGTTGGTTCAGGTCACTTATCTGTTTTACATAAGAGTTTATCTCCTGCACCCTTATATCTATGGCTGAATTTACTTCTTCTCTCAACTCTCCCAATTGACGGGTCATATGGTTTATTGTTTCGGTAAGCGCCACCGCCCTTTGATGAACCAGCGCCCTTATCTCCCTGCTTTCCGGGTTTTTGCCCAGTTCTTGGAGGGAGTTATAAAATTGATCTACCACTGTGCGGATACCTGAGTCAGAAGGCTCGTTATATATGGCTTCTATATTAGACAAAAAGTCTGCTTTTGTTTCCCATTCACCCAAGGACTTTACTTCGTTTCTCAGCTGCATATCCAGAAATGAGTCTCTTATCTGCTTTATCTCCTGCATAGCAACCCCTCTGCCTACATCACCATAATAGGATGGTATCGCCTTGGTTGTGCCTCGCTGTCTGCTATAGCCTTCGGTGTTCACATTGGCAATATTGTGATTGGTGATATCTAACTGTTTTTGCTGAACATGCAGCGCCGTCCTGGCTATTTCCAATCCGTAAAATGTTGATCGCATATCAATACTCCTTTGTCATATTTGTTCATCAAACAAGCTGATGCTGTCCTTTTTTTTGCTGCCATATGTAGGTTGATCTTTTTGAGTTAGAAGGTTTATGGTGAAATCTATGTAATCTAAATTTTCCTTTATCAATCTCATATTTGTTTTGTTTATCTCTCTCTGTTGATCTATTATTTCGCCAAACTGCTTTTTCAGGTCTCGGAATAATTGTCCATCTTCATGATTAAGGTCTTGTATTATTGAAGTCAAGCTGTCAGGTTGTGGCTCTTTCCCTACTCCTTGGAAATATTGTTCTGTCAATTTTCCTCTCTCATTTTCCAGCTCGCCTAATTTGACCACAATGCCTTCTTCCAAGGACAGCAAACTCTCAAGTTCCTTTATTTTGTTGTTCACTATCAAGTCTGTCTTTTTCTTGGATAGTTCCAACAATTCGCACTGCAGGTAGTATTCTTTGCAGAGTACATCATATATACCTTTTACCAGTTTTTCCATATCCAGCACCCTTCTATTATATCTTCTCGTCCATTTTTGTGCCTTTAATTATTTTGTCGATAATCTGTTCTCCCCTAATATTATAACTTCCGCTGTCTATCTGTGCCTTTATCCTTTCAACCTTTTCTTTTCTGATGTCCGGAAGTTTGTCGAAGGCCTCTACAGCTTTTGCGTAGGCTTTTGCCTTATCTGATAGTTGCACGCTATCAGAATAATCTTGAGTTTTGCTTTTGCCCATTTTTTTGACGGTGCCTGTCTCTTGTTTTTTGTATATGCCTAATACTTTTTGAAGTTGTGCATTATCGATTTTCATTTTAATACACTCCATATATTTGGATTTGTGTGTTTCTATAAATGGTATCGGTAAAAGCCGTCGTTTAGATTAATGTCTATTTTGAGCTTTTTAAGCTGATATTATAGTTTGTTGGGATATTTCTCTGATTTTCTATGGTTTTTTGCTAGTTTCTCTTTTTCCTCGAATTTGCAGTATACATGCCTCTGGAATTAGCCGATTTTTTAGCAGGGCCTGCACTTTGCCCCCCTGAAAATCCTTCTTTTAAATCCTTGGCGCATTTTGAACAATATCGTCCGGTGGTTATAGAAACTCCACATCTTTCACAGTCCAATCCTAATCCTGCTGTTTTAAGCTCCAGTCTGCCTTCTCTTAAAAATTTGAGGATGATTTTTTCCTCTACTCCGGTCTCTTCGGATACTTCTAGTGTATTAGCACCCGGGTGTGAGTATATATATTCTCTAACTTTGTCGAACATATCGTCTTCTTCTTTTCTGCATACAGGGCATAGGTCGCTTCCTGTGTATGCATATATTTTTCCACATTGTTTACAGTTTCTGATATTCATGTTTTTTACCTCCTGTTTTTTATGTGATG
>JAQVDB010000038.1:0-2291 GCA_028698525.1 Clostridia bacterium | reverse complement strand
CATATATCTTGTTTGCACCGTATTTTTTCAGCGTTCGGCTGCATTCGTTTATAGTAGCTCCTGTGGTATATATATCATCTATCAAAAGTATGTTTTTGCCTGATATTGCATCGGGTTTTACAACTTGAAATGCACCTTTTATATTCAACAGCCTGTCCTGTTTTTTTAGGCTGCTTTGAGATAGGGTATTTTGTTTTCTTATCAAAATATGGTTCATTACCTTCATCCCTTTTCTAAGGTAAATACCCAATGCAAGCCATTCTGATTGGTTAAAGCCCCTCTCTTTTAGCCTTTGTCTGTGCAAGGGTACCGGTATTATGTAGTCTATATGGGTCCAACAAGTATCCTCTAAAATATCCACCATAAAGCCTGAAAGGGAGGTATACAGATCCCTGTTTTTATGGAATTTGTATTTGGATATGATATTTTTAACGGGCTGGGTATAATAAAATACAGACCTTGCACCATCGAAATAATGCACATCTATGCTGCAATCAGGGCAATAGTCAGATTGATATGTGTGAGGCAGTTGCTTGCCACATTCCAGACAGAACCTTCCCCTGATCAACGGCAAACGAGTCCAACATCGCCCACATACAAAATGCCGATAGATGGTAGCATCTTTTGCACCACATACTATACACTCACACCAGGGCGGAAAAATCATATTCTTTAATACATCGGCATACAGCCTAGCTACGTTCATCCCATCTTACAAATTCCTCCTTCAACCTCCTGTCCAAGGCAGAAAAACGCTTTGCAATATGGTTGTTGGCTATCATTTTTCCCATAATGGCTTCCCTTCCTACTACCACCACCAAATCCCTGGCCCTTGTGACTGCAGTATACAATAAATTTCTGGTCATCAGCATAGGTGGTCCCCAGCATAAAGGTATTATCACTGCCGGGAATTCACTGCCCTGGCTTTTATGGACAGAAACCGCATATGCAAGTTCCAATTCATCCAACTGGCTGAATTCATAGCTTACAAGTTTATCATCATCTAATACAACCTTTAGCGTCCTGTCCTGTTTGTTTATATCTGTTATATAACCCACATCTCCGTTAAAAATCCCCAATCCTTCCCTATCTCTTCTGTCTACCCAGTTTATCTTTTCCCACTTCATTTGATAGTTATTTTTTATCTGCATCACTTTATCCCCTACACGATAAATGTTTTCCCCTTCAATATATTCATTTTTATCCCGGGAAGGAGGGTTTAACACTTTTTGCAACTGTATGTTCAGATTTCTTACTCCTGTAGTGCCCTTTTTCATGGGAGAAAGAACCTGTATGTCCTTGAGGGGATGGAGTTTAAAATATTTGGGCAACCGCAGCGAACACAAGTCTATAACTGTATCCAGTATATCCCCAGGTGAAGCCTTTCGGTCCAGATAAAAATCCTTTTCCCCGATATTCACATAAGGCATCAATCCCTGATTTATCCTATGGGCATTCACTATTATCATACTCTCTTCTGCCTGTCTGAATATCTCCTGCAGCCTCACTGTCTTTATTATGCCGCTGTTGATTATATCCCTCAATACATTCCCCGGCCCAACTGAAGGAAGCTGATCCACATCCCCTACCAAGATGAGGCGGGTACCGGGTGCTATCGCTTTGAGCAGGCTGTTCATAAGCAATATATCCACCATGGAAACTTCATCCACTATCACAACATCTGTATCCAGCGGGTTTAATTCATCCTTGGAAAACACATCTATCTGTTCGTCCTCACTAGGTCCGTATTCCAACAGTCGGTGGATAGTCTTTGCCTCCTGCCCGGTAGTCTCAGTCATCCTTTTAGCTGCCCTTCCGGTAGGGGCGGCCAATGATATGGTTACCCCTTGTCTTTTCAGCATTCTTATTATGGCATTTATTATGGTGGTCTTTCCTGTTCCGGGACCGCCGGTTATCACCAGCACCCCATTTGTCATGGCCTCTTTTACCGCTTGGCGCTGGTGCTGGGCCAGCTTTATGCCTTGTTCAAACTCCACCGTCTTTATGTCGTTATCCACATCTATGTTTATCTGTTTCGCCTCTGAAAGGATGAGTCTTATCAATCTTTTGCATACATTCATTTCCGCACGGTAAAATGCAAGGGAATATATTATTCTCTCTCCGTCTTGTTGCTCCACAATTATCTGTTCACGGTTAAACAATTCTTTTATAGAATGTTGTACCAGGTCTGCGTCCACATCTAATAACCGGCAGGTATCCTCTATCAACGTGCTCTCGGGAAGATAACAATGGCCGTTGGCAGCGCACTTTGTGAGCACAAATTTGATACC
>JAQVDB010000037.1 GCA_028698525.1 Clostridia bacterium | reverse complement strand
AGGATGTACCGTTAAAGATGTTGCGAAAGCCATATTTTATATAATAGAACAAGAATATGAAACGGGGCAGGCAGTGCCTGTGACAGGTGGGCAGATAATGTTGAATTAAATATATTATTTCATAGCTGCAGGCTACAAAGCCTGCAGTATTTATTAATATTTTGTTTAGTCCATGTATAAAATATTATAAAGTAGTTTAGGGGTGATGATCATGGACAAACAGGTAGTGGAGATTTTAACAGAGGAAGATTTAAAAACAACAGATATGGAATGTCTCAATAAAGGTATACATGTTATAGGACAATATATTATTATTTCTATGGGGAAGAAACAAACAACAGGTTATAGAGTAGAGATAAAAAGCATAAAAAGGCAAGAAGATCATTATGTTATAGAAGTTGCTTTTAGATCTCCTTCCAAACATAGCATTCTCATACAACAGATAACTAATCCGCAAATAGCGATTAAAAAGATCACTACGCGCCCTATAAAAATAAAAGTGTTTTATGGAGATGGATCAGATAGATTGGAAAATGAGGCATACATATTGTAGTACACTTAATAAAGCTGGGGTTTAAAAAGGAAAGAGATGGTAGGAGATGTTACAGAAAGAACAAAAGGAATTGGCTGAAAAATGGCGAGTCATGTTTTTAGAGGAAATGGATATAAAGATAAACAAGGCGTTACAGGACTTGATGAGCTACTTGCTACAGCCCAGCAGAGATTGTTTATCCGAGTTAAAAAATTTTTTTCATACTGTGAAGGGGACAGCTTTAACATTGGGATTCAAGGAGATAGGAAAATTAGGAGAAAAATACCAGCAGTATGTTGATGGGGTTATGGATGATAGATCCGATATTTCTACGGATAAGATAGTGTATGATCTGTTTATGGGTATGGCACAAATATATCAAAAGATACAGGAATTAAAAGAAGAATCTCATCCAGACACAGATCAGGCAGTCAAGAGTTATATAGAGGATGATCAGTACCAGAATATGACTAAAAGTGGTAGATTGCTCATAGTAGACGATGATATAGTGATACTGGATTATCTTGAGAAATTGTTTACTCAGCAAGGATATGATGTCCATATATCTTCAAAATCCACCGAGGTGATGAATGTTATTCGTTCCAGTAACTTAGATCTTATACTGCTGGACATAATGATGCCAGGCAAGAACGGATTTGAAGTGTTAGAACAGATAAGAAGCGAGAGGCTAGACATCCCTATAATATTTTTGACATCTCAAAACCTGCCGGAAGAAAGGATTAAGGCATTAAAAGCAGGGGCTGATGATTATATAACAAAGCCCTTTGATAAGGATGAATTGATAGCTAGAGTGGATAGGATACTGGAGAGGACGGGTAAGGGGAAAACTCATGTATTTATAGACGAATTAACAGGAACATATACAAAAAAATACTTTAGGAAACGGGCTGAAGAAGAAATAGACAAGTTTATTAAAGATGGTAGGGTTTTTTCTGTAGTGTTTATCGATATAGATGATTTTAAATATATAAATGATACATATGGGCATTTGGCGGGGGATTATGTACTTAAAGAATTTTCCCGGATATTGATGAAGAACCTGAGGGAATCAGATCAATTATACCGGTTTGGAGGAGATGAGTTTCTGGCATTGTTTCCTGAGACTACTGCAGAACAGGCTTTTGAAGTGATAGAGAGAATTAGAAGAATAGTAGCTCAAAGTGATTTCAGATATAAGAACTGGGAAACAATATTTGTTTCATACAGTGCCGGAATTGAACAGATATCCTATGTGGATCAGCCGATAGAGCAAATTTTAGAGAATGCGGATGTTGCCTTATACGCAGCTAAGAAGGCGGGACGATGCAGGACTGTCCTTTCTAGTCAAGTGAAAGAATCGTTACCCTCGTTTACCAAGGCCATCCTGATCGCAGGTGTGGAAAGCGTAATGAATCAGCTTATAAAAATAAGGCTTATATCCCAGAATTATAATGTACAGGTTGCAAGCAACAGCACCCAAGCGATAGAACTGGGAATGAATATTAAACCTAGTTTGATGATAATAGACTTATCAATCCCTGACCAGGGAGGGCTTGAAGTATGCAGGTGTATAAAGGAGAGCCTGGAAACAAAAGATACCAAGATTATAATGGCGATACCCCGGATGAATAAAGACGATATTATAAGATGTTTTGAACTGGGAGCAGATGATTACGTTGTTAAGCCTTTTTCGCTGTTTGAACTGGAAATGAAAATCAAAAATTTATTAATAGAAGTAAAATAACCTCCAAAATCGGAGGTTATTTTACTTCTATAGCAGTGCTGTTTTGCCATACACCATGCAGGTTGCAATAACTCAATACGTAAATTGTCCCTGAATTTTTAATATTTAATGATGCGGAAGCAAAAGGATGTGTGAAAATATCCCCTTCCCCATGGGCAGAGAAATTGAAAGTAGCTATTTCCACCGGAAATTTAGAATTTTCAGGCAGGAAAAAGAGCTTAAACCATTCTATATGGTGTTCTAGTGTATTAGGATGTGCAATTTCATCTCCCAAGGATAATTTTATTTCAACTTTTTCGCCTGCAGCGATTTTTTGGGGTGCATGTATTATTGGTACGTGTTTTTCATTTTTCCAATCACCAGTTTTTATAGTTTCTCCAAAAAATGCCATTTTGGAATTCCTCCTCTTTTTCAATGTATTAATTCCTTTATACCCTACTGGAACTAAAGTAATCATAATGTATAAAAGAATGGATATTTTTTTAAAAAAATGAAAAGAATATAATCGAATCATAACTATAAGGGGTGAAAAAGATGGAAGATTTGAGTTGTTCTATATGCGGGTGTCCGATTGAACGGGAAATGTGTGATAGCTGTCCTGAATGTGAGGGCTGGGTGTGTGATGAGTGTACGCCCTTATATGATGGGTATTGTGAAGGTTGTTATAATGAGTTTATAGATGAATATGAGTGAGGTGCGGGAAGCAGTGGAACTTTGAGTTTCGCTGCTTTTTTAAAATGTGGTATTATTATTGTAGATGGATCAATGAACGGCACAGGGGGACTGTCCCCTTGTGTCGTTTGAATTGTAATATTTAGAAGAGGGGGAGCAAGATTGATATATATTGTAACGGCGCTGGCTATTGAAGCCCGGCCCCTTATAAAGCATTTTGGATTAAAGAAAACAGGCTATAATTTTTTCAGAGAGTACGCTTCAGGGGATATATTGCTCGTAATCAGCGGTACTGGCAAGATAAATTCTGCTTGTGCTGTTAGTGATATTCTATCCAGACATCAGCCGGGCAGCAGGGATGCTATAATAAACTTTGGAATATGTGGTTCAGTTGATGCTGATTGTAACAAGGGGGAAACTTTTTTTATAAATAAAGTGGTGGACAATGATACCCAAAGAGTGTATTATCCTGATATAATGATAGACCATGGGATGCAGGAGGCCGGTTTGCGTACATATTCCATGCCTGTTGCTTTTGATGATTGTAAACAATCCGAGGAATTTGTAGATATGGAGGGTTCAGGCTTTTTTCAGGCAGCTTCTCACTACCTAGGACCTCATAGTATATATGTTATAAAGATCCTGTCTGACTTTTTGAATGAGACGAAATTGGACAGGGATTTTATTAGGCAGATGATAGAGAGCAAATTATATCAAATAGAGACTGTTTTATATGACATAAAAAAAATGCTGGAAATATCAGAAAAACAATTGTTGAACCAAAAAGAACAAAAGCTGATCAGTGATATCAAAAACAACTTAAATCTGACAGTTTCTCAAAAGCATTTATTGGACGATATAGCCAGTCAGTACAAGATCAGGACTAATAAAAGTTTGGATTTTTTAGAGGAATATAGTTGTAAGAGGGTGACCACAAAGCATGAAAGGAATAAATTGTTTGGGCAGATCAAGGCAAGGCTTACTTAGTAGATACTCCCATGTTTATGTAGAGAAAGATGCGTATAATTATCCGTATACTTATGAAATACTGGATAAATTCAGCTGTTCACAAAAGATTATAATAGATGAATACAGGAACTTATTCAACCGTCCCAGGCAGGATTTCTTTTTGCAGAAGCAGTCTCAAAAATTAATACTGGCAGTAAAACCCGGAGATTTTTTATATCCGGGACCCGATGTTTGTGAGGACTTTGGGTTTAACAATTTTTATTATTGTTCTACTACTATAAATTGTATCTATAATTGTGATTATTGTTTTCTTCAAGGCATGTATAATTCCGGGAATATAGTTGTTTTTGTGAACATAGATGATTTTTTTGATGCTGTGGATCAGGCAACAGCAGATAAAAAGGTTTACCTTTGTATATCATATGATTCAGATATATTGGCACTTGAAAATATAACGGGTCAGGCATCCAGATGGATAAAATATGCTAGAGGCAATGATAATCTGCTGATAGAGATAAAGACCAAGAGCGCCAACTATTCTTCCATAGCAACATTAGAGCCTACCGGCAATGTGATACTGGCATGGACTTTGTCTCCCCATCAGGTTTGGCAAAAGTATGAACACTGTACACCTTCGCTTTCAGCGAGGATTAAATCGGCCAAGGATGCTTTACAGGATGGCTGGAAGGTAAGGTTATCTATTGAACCTGTGATAGAGATTGAAGGTTGGGAAAAAGTCTATTCGGAGTTTATCCACCAAATATTTCAAGAAATAGATGCAGACAGATTATTGGATATAAACTCGGGTGTGTTCAGAATGAGCAAAGATCAGGTAAAAAGGATTAAAAAGATGAGAAAAGATACCGATGTTTTTGCGTATCCCATGATGTGTAAGGATGGTATAATGACATATATGCCCGACAGAGAAAAATACATGAAACAATTTATATATCAGCATCTGCTTGAATACTGTAACAAAGAGAAGGTGTTTATCTATGAAGACAGCGATTGTTAGTGGAGCTTCTTCCGGTATAGGACTTGAGATCACAAGGAAGCTCCTTGATATGGGTTTTAGAGTTTATGGATTAGCCAGGGATTTTTCAAAAGTGGATCTTCAAAATAAAAATTTTATATGTATCAGCATAGATATAAGTGACATGAATGCCTTGGAGAAAAGCGTAAAAAAACTTCTAAAAACCGAAAAACAAATAGATTTATTGGTGAATAATGCAGGTGTGGGTTATTTCGGACAGCACCAAGATATAAAAATCACCATGATAAAACAGATGGTGGATACAAATTTGCTTGCACCTATGGTACTTTCCAAACTATTGTTGAGAAGCATAAGGAAATCTAAAGGCTGGATAATAAACATAGGCTCCACAGCTGGGTTAAAAGCAAGTCCTTTTGGATGTGCTTATGCTGCTACCAAGGCAGGGATTAGGCATTTTAGCTTAAGCCTCTTTGAGGAGATAAGAAAGAGCGGGGTTAGAGTGGTGAACATCAGCCCTGATATGACTAAAAGCGATTTTTATAAAAATGCGGATTTTAAAGAGGCAGAAAATGAGGAAGCTTATCTAACTACTCGGTGCATAGCAGATATGTTGGAGACTATTCTGAATCAGAGGGAATATACTGTCATAACTGATATAACTATGAATCCTCAAAAACATCAAATATATAGAAAAAAGGCTAAAACTTGATTGTAGTCCGTTTTGATAGCATATCGACAAATGTATTGATATCATTAGTTGTTTTGATATAAAATGTGAATAGTGATTATAATTTGGGAGGAGTTTAACATGATAATTGATAGGTTAGAAAACAAGAATTTATATTCTGGATTAGGAAATAATGTAGCCAAAGCTTTAGATTTTTTGAAGAATAGTGATTTTTCCAACATGTCCCCAGGGAGGTATGAAATAGATGGGGAAGATGTATTCGCTATGGTAAGCGAATATCAAACAAAGCCAAAACAGGAGGGAGTATGGGAAGCCCATAGGCGTTATATAGATATTCAATTTGTTGCTGATGGAATAGAAGGGATAGGATATTCTCATTTATCTGAGCTTGAAATTACCCAGGATTATGATAGCGACGGGGACTGTCTCTTGCTTGCTGGAGAGGGAGATTTTTTTGTGGCCAAAAAGGGCACATTTGCCATATTATATCCTGAAGACGGTCATATGCCTGGCATAGAGGTGGAGCAGCCATCCAAAGTTAAAAAGGTTGTGGTCAAAGTTCTGGTATAATTCATAGCATTTAACAGTGGTTATGCTATAATAAATAACTAGGGATAACTTTAAGAGTATAAAGAAAAACAGGAGGAGATGATAATATGAACAATGCCATAGAAAACAAATGTGTTAACACTATTAGATTTCTTTCAGTGGATGCTATAGAAAAGGCTAAATCAGGGCATCCGGGCTTACCTATGGGAGCGGCTCCAATGGCATATACAGTCTGGGCAAAGCATATGAAATTTAATTGTGATAATCCTGACTGGGCCAATAGGGACAGATTTGTGTTATCAGGTGGACATGGCTCTATGCTTTTGTACTCGCTATTACACTTATGTGGATTTGATATGACCCTTGAAGATATAAAAAATTTTAGACAATGGGGCAGCAAGGCTGCAGGTCATCCTGAATATGGTGAAGCGGAAGGGATAGAGATGACTACAGGTCCGCTAGGGCAAGGACTGAGTACAGCGGTGGGCATGGCGATAGCAGAACAATTTCTTGCGGAGAATTTCAATAGGCCAGGATATAGATTGGTTGATCATTATACATATGTCATTGCAGGAGATGGAGATATGATGGAAGGCATTACATCCGAAGCTTCATCCATTGCAGGACATTTAAAGCTGGGGAAATTGATATGTCTGTACGATGATAATGAAATAAGTATCGAGGGAAGCACTGATATCGCTTTCACTGAAGATGTAGCCAAGAGATATGAAGCGTACGGCTGGCAGGTAATCAAAGTTAAAGATGGAAATGATATAAATGCTATAGATGACGCAATTTCTCAGGCTAAAGAAGAAGAAGATAAACCTTCGTTGATTATTGTTCCGACTATTATAGGATATGGTTCTCCTGCAAAACAAGGTACAGCAGATGTTCACGGTGCGCCTTTAGGTAAAGATGAAGTGATAAATGCCAAGAGAAACCTTGGATGGCCGGAAGATAAGGAGTTTTATATACCTGATGATGTAAAAGAACATTTTGAAGATATAAAACAAAGAGGCAAAAAACTTGAACAACAATGGAACGATTTATGGCAAAGATATCAAAAGGAATATCCGGAACTTGCAGACAAATGGAATAAATGGTTTACAGGCGAAATAATCCAGGGCATAGAGAATGATCCATCTCTATGGGATTTCGATGGGGATATGGCAACCAGAAAATCTTCTGGGATAGTGCTCAATAAGATTGCAGATAAAGTGACCAATTTAATCGGGGGCTCTGCAGACCTAGCACCATCAAACAATACAAATATGAAAGACAAGGGAGATTTTACTCCCGAAACAAGGACGGGCAGGAATCTTCATTTTGGAGTAAGAGAGCATGCTATGGGTTCCATAATAAATGGTATAACCTTGCATGGAGGCTTGAGAGCCTTTGGTGCTACATTCCTAGTCTTTGCCGATTATATGAGACCTGCTATAAGGTTGGCAGCATTGATGAAACAGCCGGCTATATATGTATTTACACATGATAGCATAGCTGTGGGAGAAGACGGACCTACTCATCAACCAATAGAGCATTTGGCTTCTTTGAGAGTTATACCGGGACTTACAGTTATACGACCTTGTGATGCCAAAGAGACAGCAGATGCTTGGGTGGCTGCTATCAAGAACACTGAAGGACCTACAGCTCTCATATTAACTAGACAAGGGCTTCCTACTATAGATAAACTGCCGGAAGACTCCATAAAGGGAGGCTACATACTCAAGGATTCAGAGAAGGATATGCCTGATGTAATACTCATGGCCAGCGGTTCTGAAGTATCCCTTGTGATGAATGCTAGCCAACAGCTCAAGGATAAGGGCATTGATGCAAGAGTGGTGAGTATGCCTAGCTGGGAGATATTTGATAAACAGTCTGAAGAATATAAGAACAAGGTGTTGCCGGATAACGTTAAGACAAGAGTGGCAGTTGAAGCTGGTAGCACAATGGGCTGGCATAAATATGTAGGCGATCAAGGAGTAGTTATCGGAATAGATAGATTTGGTGCATCAGCTCCCGGGGATGTAGTAATGGAGAAGTTCGGATTTACTGTAGAAAATGTGGTAAAAAATGTGATGGATCTGATTAAATGATTTGTAGATTAGAACATTGATAAAAACTGTTTCTGGTATTACCAGAAACAGTTTTTTAATGTTTAAATTTTCCCATTATGTTATAATACAAATATTATAAAATTCTTTTCCATTGGCAAGGTGATAATGATTTGATTCAGATGAAGAATGTAAGCAAACTTTATAATAGAGCTTTTTTATCCATAGAAGCTTTAAAAGATGTGAATTTTACTATAAAGAGAAATGAATTCATATCTATATTGGGAGAGTACGGCTCTGGGAAGAATACTCTTTTCAATATAATCGGTTTTATAGATAAGCCTTCCAAAGGCACTTATCTCTTTTGTGATGAGGATACTTCTGTCTTTTTGCCGGATGAGGCCAGAGATATAAGGGATAGATATTTTAGTTTTATCTATGAAGATGTGGTTCTCATGGAGGGCTTTACAGTGGAGCAGAATATTAATATAGCGTTTGAAATTTTTGATAAAACATCTGGCGATAAAAATAGACTGATTAAAAGGGCATTGAATATTATGGGCATCAGTCATAAGTTGAGTGAATATGTAGAAAACCTTTCCCTCCTGGAACAAAGAAAGGTGCAGATAGCTGCTGCCATTGCAAGAGATACTCATATATTGATGATAGATGAGCCTGCTTGTCACCTTGGCGAAGATTCTGCTGATCAATTAATGCAAGATTTGAGAAACATACATGAAATGGGAAAAACCGTGATAGTGGTTACAGAGCACCAGAGAATTGCTGAACAAACAGGCAGAATTTTATATATGAATGATGGAAAATTAGTATATGATAAAGTACAGAAAAACAAGTAAAGTTCACATATTTCTATCACAATGCCTTGAGATAAGGATTTTTTAAAATTTCATTTTTTATAGTGCTGTTTATCCCATGCCCGGGATAAAGGATAAAACTTTGGGGTAAAATTAGCACTTTATTGATTAAAGAATCTTTCAGGTCTTGGGCATTTGCCCCAGGGAAATCTTTGGTTCTTCCAATATACCCTGAAAATAATGTATCCCCTGAAAATAACGCATCGTAAGTAGCATAGCATACGCTTCCGCTGGAATGTCCCGGAGTGTGTATAGTTTTTATGTCTAAATTACCTACTTTTATTATATCCCCATCTTCAACAATGCCATCAGCATCCACTTGTACAACTGGTCTTTTATAGGATATCAAAGAGAGATTTTTTTCAGGATCGGTAAGCATTTGCCTATCCCTTTGATGAATCAATATATCTGCACCTGTATAATCCTTAAATTTTTTAAGGGCTGTAATGTGATCGTAATGCCCGTGAGTCAATAATATATATTCAATATCCAGACTGTTTTGCTCTATATATTTGCGTGCTTTGTCGAAATTTCCCGCAGGGTCGATTATTGTACCTTTTTTGCTCATAGTATCGTGTACAATATAACAATTGACCATCATAGGACCTGCGATCAGCTTTTTAACCATGTATTCCATTATACGTCAAGACTCCTTCGTGTATTTAAAATATCATATCTAAAATTTTAATAAAAAATCACAGCTTATGCAACCTATATTTGCATTTTTGTTATAAACTCTAAAATAAAAGGGTAGAATCATTAAAAAAAGTCAGATATAATGTATAATGAGAAAAGATGTGAGAGGAAACCATATGAAAATAAAATTTGATAAAAAATATTTAAAATATAGTTTATACGCATTTCTTACCATAACTCTTTCCATCATTGTTTTTAAGATTATATACAATATCGATGATATATTTAGAGTATTTGCAACTTTTTTCAACTTTATATTTAAACTCCTTGCTCCTTTTATCATCGGGTTTTTTATCGCTTATATATTAAATCCAGGAGTAAGATACTTAGAAAAGAATGTTTTCTTTCAAAAACGCCCTGCCAGAATTTTGAGTATAATAACTGTATATCTCATAGTTTTTGGGACTGTAACCCTTATAAGTATATCGGTGGTCCCCAGGCTAGCAGAAAATATAGCCAATTTGATAGATAAGATACCTGGATTTGCTAAAGAAATAGAGAAAATGGTGTTGAACTTTGTTTCTAACCCTGTTGTGAACAAATACTATGATGTAAATTTTCAGTTGAACAATATCATAGATTCATACACGTCCAATATCAGTGAATTTTTGCAGGTTACTATGAGTGATCTTATCAAGGGAGTGCTTTCCGTTACCTCTGGTGTAATAAATACAATACTTGGATTTATAATTGCATTTTATATGTTGAATGATAAAGAAAAGTTTATCAATATGTTCAACAAATTACTACAGACAATGTTAGAAGACAGCGTAATAGATAATTTAAATTATTTTGTAATGGAAGTAAACGAGATATTTTCCAAGTTTATTGTTGGGAAGGCACTAGATTCTTTTATAATAGGTATCTTGTGTCTTATAGGTCTTCTGATAATGAAGATAGAATTTGCGTTACTTATAAGTGTTATAGTGGCTATTACAAATATGATACCTTATTTTGGGCCTTTTATAGGAGCAGTTCCCGCAGTGATACTTGCATTGTTTGACGGTCCCATATACGGGGTTTGGGTGGCATTATTTATACTTGCCCTTCAACAGTTTGACGGGCTTATACTGGGACCGAAGATATTAGGGGACAGTGTGGGACTCAGTCCGTTTTGGGTGATTTTTTCTATAATTGTTGGTGGCGGTCTTTTTGGTGTTTTAGGAATGTTTTTAGGTGTTCCTGCCATGGCGGTGGTAAGACTGGTTATATCCAAACTAGTAAATAAGAGGATTAAAGCCAAAAAAAGCGAGCAGTCCGGCATAATTACTTGATGGTTGTTGTAATTTTTTAACGGAAAAAGGATAAAAAGAATGTGTTAATCGACACCTGATTTCTACAAAAAATATATCCCTTTTATGCTAAATTTATATATGAGGGGGTATATGCATATGAAGAGAATTTTTAAACGGGGACTTTTTGGATATAAGATAAAAGAGGTAGAGCAGTATATAAATGATATGAGAAAAGACTATGAGGACAACCTCTCCAGACAGAGAGACAGAATATTGGACCTAAATGAGGAAAATAGGAGTTTAAAGCAAAGTCTTGAGACTGCTAGATTAGAAACAGAGAAGATAAAGGAGAATGAAAAATTTATATGCAATGCATTAGTTAAGGCGGAACAAAAGGCTGAGGCTATAATAGAGGAAACCAAATTAAAGACTATGCAAGAAATTGAAAAAATTGAGTTGGAAAAGAAAAAGTACAAAAAAAGATTTGAGCGGGCTAGGCAGGAACTGATTGATTTTGAAAAATCCATCCTTATCATCATGGATAAGTTCCAGTCGGAGATAAATTTGCTGGAAGGACAAAAACTGATGGAAGAGTTGGATAAAAAGGAAATGGAAGAAGTAAAGAAAATAAGCGCTTTATAATGTTTTTTATAATTGACTATATTTCAAAGGCTAGCGGATATTTTGTATATACTTCCTATAATAAAGTTTTAAAAGACAATTTAATTTTTATTATTTTAAAAATCCGAGTTTATTTTATTCAATAAAAACTAATAATAATAAATGAAACGACAAAATATAGTGGGAAGGTGATTTGTTTGGCAAGTTATCTGAGGCCTAAGGAAATAGCATCTAGGGATGGGATATATTATTTTAGAAATAATTCTATATATTTAAAAGCGGGACAGGCGATGCCTGCTTTTGAAAACGGATCACAGGACAGTATTATAAAGATGGAATCTGACGGGGTATTTAACAATTGGAGATTTATAGATTAAAAAAATTGCGGGGAAACCGCAGTTTTTTTTAATTATTCTTGACAAACAGGTATTTAGGTATTACAATACTCAAATAGGAGGTGGTTAATTTTGCCGGGAGTTGTGCACATGTCGGAGATGGTTTCTATAGCTTTGCACAGCATGGTGTTGATTGCCGCACAGAAAGATGGAAATTTGAATGCCAAAAAGATATCGCAAAAGATCGGGGCATCAGAATTTCATGTATCAAAAGTGATGCAAAGACTGGTAAAAACTAATTTTATACGTTCGGTGCGAGGACCTAAAGGAGGGTTTTATCTTGCTAAGCCTCCGGAACAGATCAAACTTTTGGATATTTATACTGCTATAGAAGGCCCGATACCGAATGAACAAAAATGTCCGGCAAACTGCAAGGTATGCGCTTTTAAAAAGTGTTTATTTGGAGGAGTGCCTCAGCAATTAAATCAACAGTTTAAACAATATTTAGCTAGCAAGAAATTAAGTGAACTTATAAATTATTTAAAATAAAAAAATGGGGGTATCAAAATGTTCTGTTATCAATGTCAAGAAACTGTTAAAGGCAAAGGATGTACTGTGAGAGGAGTATGTGGAAAGACTCAGGATGTGGCCGGCCTTCAAGACTTATTGATATATACTTTGAAAGGCATTGCTTTTTACAATAATAAGGCCAAAGGGTGTGGCATCCACAGGGAAGATGCTGATAAATTTATCGTTCAAGGATTATTTTCCACTATCACCAATGTAAATTTTGATAAGAAAGTGTTTATGGATAAGATTAAACAGGCTTTAGCGTTAAGGGAGGACATCAAAAAAGAGATTGAAGATCAAGGCTGTCAATTGGCAGATGATGTTCCAGATGCTGCCCTTTGGCAAGGAGAAACTCAAGAAGATTTTGAAAGCAAAGTTGAACAAGTAGGCATACTTTCGGTAGAAAATGAGGACATAAGGTCGTTAAAGGAGTTATTGATATACGGCATTAAAGGTATGGCAGCATATGTACATCATGCAGAGGTATTAGGATATCAAGAAGAGCAAATATACAATTTTATGCAGAAGGCTCTGGTTGAAACTTTGAGAGAGGATATAGGTGTTGAAGAATTATTAGGATTGATCATGGAATGCGGGAAATATGGCGTAGATGCTATGGCTCTTTTAGATAAAGCAAACACAACGACCTATGGCAATCCTGAAGTAACTGAAGTAGATATAGGAGTAGGACAGAATCCCGGTATTTTGATAAGTGGACACGACCTCAAGGATTTGGAAGAGCTGCTGGAGCAAACGCAGGGAACAGGTGTTGATGTATATACTCACGGTGAGATGCTTCCTGCCAATTACTATCCTGCCTTTAAGAAGTATCCTAATTTCGTAGGTAATTATGGAAATGCATGGTGGAAGCAAAATGAGGAGTTTGAAAAGTTTAACGGTCCTATACTGATGACTACAAACTGCCTTGTTCCGCCTAAAGCATCCTACAAGGATAGATTGTATACTACAGATGTAGTAGGATTTGAAGATGTAAAGCACATACCTGATAGAAAAGATGGAAAACAAAAAGATTTTTCTGAGATAATAGAGCAGGCTAAAAAGTGTGCTCCTCCTGAAAGATTAGAAGATGGAAAGATTGTAGGCGGTTTTGCACACAATACAATAGACAGCGTAGCGGATAAGGTAGTGGAGGCTATAAACAGCGGGGCTATAAAGAAGTTTATCGTGATGGCCGGGTGTGATGGGCGAATGAAGAGCAGGGAATATTATTCAGAATTTGCACAAAAGCTGCCTGAAGATACTGTTATATTGACTGCAGGTTGTGCTAAGTACAGGTATAATAAACTGAATTTAGGGGATATAGGAGGGATCCCAAGAGTATTGGACGCAGGACAATGCAACGATTCATATTCTCTTGCACTCACAGCACTTAAGCTGAAAGAGGCCTTTGGGTTGGAGGATATAAATGAGCTTCCCATATCCTACAATATCGCATGGTATGAACAGAAAGCTGTGATAGTGTTGCTTGCGCTGCTGTATTTAGGAGTTAAGAACATCCATCTTGGACCTACACTGCCAGCATTTCTATCGTCTAATGTTGTTAATGTATTGGTAGAAAAGTTCGGAATAGCAGGAATCACTGATGTGGATAGCGACATAGAAAAGATGGCTAGATAAAAAAGAACAGGCTTAAGCCTGTTCTTTTTTATTGCTATCATGCACTGATTATATTTATTGTATCAATGGACTTGTCTATTTAGAATGCCAAAGCTCTTTCTATTATTTTTGTATAAGGTTTTGAATACTCTAAAGTGTTTGTCATGAGCCGACTTGTTGCTGGCATTGGGGTAATAGTGTTTTCTGGTTTTGATTAAGTTTTTCACATCTTCTATCTTGTTTATCATACCAATCCCAACTGCTGCAACTGCCGCTGCACCGACTGCGCCTACGTTTTGGGGATTATCTACTGTTTGGATTTGACGGCCGATCACGTCTGAAAGAACCTGGCAGGTAAGTGGAGCTAAAGCACCTCCACCTACAAAGCGTATCGTATTAGAGGTTTTCACTTTTTTTTCTTGAGCTTCCAGCTGCCATCTCAAATGATAACAAACCCCTTCAATGACGGCGTGTATCAGTTGGTTTCTACCTGTAGCTAGACTTATATTAAAAAATATTCCACGTGCGTTAGAATCCTCGAAAGGGCATCGATTGCCGTGTAGCCATGGAGTAAAAATAACTCCATGGCTGCCAGCAGGAACATCTTTTATTAAATGCATCATATAATCATACTTATCCAGCGCCAGATAATCCTTTATCCACTCCAGACATTTGCCTGCCGTTTCAAGTTCGGCGAAATAGTTGAAGGATTTAGGGTTTGCACCAACTATAGATGCTATCATAGATTGAGTGTCTACAATCTGTTTGTCAACCACAGTTGAAACCCAGCCGGAAGTGCCTATATATATATGGGTGCTGCCTTGTTCAACTGCACCTGCACCTATACCTATAAGGGATGCGTCTCCGCCACCACCGAATACAGGAGTACCTTTTTTTATGCCTAGCTGAATGGCGGCCTGGTCTGTTACACATCCTACCATGTCAGTGCAATTGACTATTTCAGGGAGATGTTCCATATTGACCTCAAGCATTTTACATATTTCTTTGCTAAAGCCTTCTCTGCCTTTTCGAGTATCATAGAGCAGCGTAGCAAAAGCACTATCTTGTGTCATTACAAATTTGCCGGTGCATTTACAAATTAAGAACTCTTTTACATCCAACCATTTATATACTTTTTTGAAGTTATCAGGTTCATGGCGTTCCACCCATTTGTACTTCCATACAGGATCTTTTGCGCTAGCTGCCACAGCTCCGGTGATTTTCAAAGATTTGAGAAGCTTGAATATGTTTGCTCCAGCTACTTGTAGGCCGTTAGCTATTCCTTCCATCAGTTCAGCCTTTGCCCTCTGGTCCATGTAACTCATCGCAGGGCGTATAGGCTCACCATCATTATCCACAAGGACAAGCCCTTGCATTTGAGAGCAAAAGGAGATTCCCTCTATTTCTTTAGCGGGAATACTGCCTTGTTCAAGCACTTTTTTTGTTGTGCTGCACATGGCTTTCCACCAATCATAAGGGTCCTGTTCAGCGCCGCCGTTTTTCATAATATAAAGGTTGTAGCCTTGCATGGCACTGGCCACAAGCTTTATCGTGTTGGAAATTTCAAACACACAGGTCTTTATTCCGGTAGTTCCTACATCATATGTGATCACATGAAGGGCCATATATTAACCTCCTTTTCAGCTTAACGCATAAAAAAGTCAGTCAAAACTATGGTGTTTTTGTAAAGTTACTATTGATAACTGCACATCTATGCAATGATTTGAAGGATTTTTTATTGATTATTCCAGAAAAAAGCTCCCTTTATAAATTTCATCAGTTGCTCTACGACTAAATCATCTTTATCAAAAATATCCTGATCCACAAACATCTTAAAGCGCTCTTTATAATATTCGCAGGAGTAGGAAAACTGCAACAGCATAAAAAGATTGTCTAGAAAGAAAGCAAATAATTTTGCGTCAGCATCTTGCCTTATTTTACCTTCCCGTTGGGCTTGTTCTATCAATGACGAATAAAGTTTGGCAGTTAAACCTTCCATATCGGAAACTATCTTCCATACAAGTTCAGAGTGATTTTCAGTAGCCATTTCGTTGTAAAGCTTTGTCAAATCCGCATTGCTGCGTGAGTAGGACTGTATCGCTTTAATTATTTTTTCTATTTTGTTGAACAAATCCCCCTGGCTGCATATTATTTCTTCCAAAACTGTCTTTAGAGTTTCAACGCCTAAATGTATAGTTGTCAAATACAAATCTTCTTTGCTGCTGAAATATGTATACATTGATCCTATACTGATTCCGGCCCTTTCGGCTATATAGTTTATGTTAGCCCCATCAAAACCGTGTTCTGCAAATTCGTTTATTGCCGCTTTGAGTATTTTGTTCCTTTTTTCTTCTGGAATTCTATCAAAAGATTCTTTATGATAATTAAAAGCCATCAATGTCACCTCGTAATGTCAATTTTTTGCATATTAAATATTGCTATTTATCCAAGAAATTTTTTAAGTATTTTTAATTTGTTTTCAAATGGGGGATATCTTAGTTGTATATCCAATAAATTTGATTTTTTTAAAATGCTCTTTGTATGGCTGAAAGTTTCAAATGATTTTTTGCCGTGATACTCACCCATACCACTATTTCCTACACCACCGAAAGGCATATTAGGATTTGCAAGATGTACTATCGTATCATTTATACAACCTCCTCCAAAGGATATATTTTTTAGTATTTTTGCCTGATTTGTTTTGTTTGATGAGAAAAAATAAAGGGCAAGGGGTTTGGGTCTATCGTTTATCATTTGAATGACCTGCTCTAAACTGTCATATTCCAATATAGGTAATATAGGGCCGAATATCTCTTGCTGCATTATAGGGTGTTCCCATGAGACCATATCCATTATTGTAGGTTCTATTTTGAGCGTGTTCTCATGGCATTTTCCTCCTACGACAATTCTGCCATCTTGCATCAAGTTGTTAAGTCTGGCCCAATGTTTATGGTTTATGATTTTAGGGAGCTCTTTATTTTCAACAGGATGATCACCATAAAACTCTTTGATATAATCACCCATTAAATTTATAATCTGATCTTTGTCATCTTTATGTACTAGCAAATAATCAGGAGCAACGCAGGTTTGGCCTGCATTTAAAAATTTACCCCAGACAATCCTCTTGGCTGCCATTTGCATATTGGCTCCTCTATCTACAATGCAGGGGCTTTTCCCCCCTAACTCAAGGGTTATAGGGGTTAAATATTTAGAGGCGGACTGCATTACGATTTTGCCTACTTCGATGCTCCCGGTAAAAAATATATAATCAAATTTATGGGTAAGCAGATCTTGGTTTGCTTCTCTTCCTCCCAGAACTACAGTGATATAGGATTTATCAAAATATTCAGCTATCATATTTGCGATTAGTTCTGAAGTGTTAGGGGAATATGCTGATGGTTTTACCACAGAACAATTGCCTGCAGCCATAGAGCCGATCAGGGGAACCAAGCTGAGCTGAAAGGGATAGTTCCAGGGAGACATAATCAGGGATATTCCATATGGTTCGTGGTATATATAGCTGCTGGAGATAAAATGCATGAGAGGTGTTCTTACTTTTTTAGGCTTTGCCCACTTTTTCAAATTTTTTATAGTGAACTTGAGTTCCTCCAGTACCATTCCTATTTCAGTTTCATAGGATTCAAAGGGGGATTTATTCAGATCTTTTTCTAAAGCTGTCATTATTTGTTTTTCATTATTTTCTATGGCATATTTCAATAATTTTAGTTTTTCTATCCGAAATGACAAGTCTTTTGTTTTGCCTGTTTTAAAATAATCTCTCTGTTTTTGCAATATCATTTCAATATCTGACATATATATAACCCCTTTCCGTTTTACTAGCCAAGTTTTTTAGTTGAACTTTTGTCAGAGCAATTGACTACCTTGTTAAAGATATGTCTACGTATAATAGATATTTTCGATGGGTATTCTCGGTTTAATAATGTTGATCATAAAAGTTGATGCATTAGTCATTGGAGAGTGAGTGAATGCTCACTCTTATTTTATCATACTGTAAAAAATTTGCAATACAAACTTTAAAAGTTTCCAGATGTAGTGAATAACTGGTAATATTTGTTTGACCTTTATTGCATACAATGCTATAATGAAATCAATGAGTGAGTATTCACTCACTCAAAAATTAAATAAGCTGAAGGTAGGTCTTTGTTGTTTAGAGGCTTACAAAGCAGAATGGAGGATGTATATGGATAGAAGGTTTGCTATTTCAGAATATCCCGATGCTGCTGCAGTGACCAGGCAACTTGACCGACTTATCGAAAAACCCATCTATACTATCAAACCAGAAGCTTTAAAATCTTATGTAGAAGAATATTACCAAAAGAAATGTGCAAAATCCAAAGAAATGATTGAACAAGCAAAAAAAATAATTCCCGGTGGAGTACAGCATAATCTTGCTTTTAACTATCCGTTTCCCCTAGTGTTCACCAAGGCTGAAGGAGCTTACTTGTATGACATAGACGGCAACAAATATTATGATTTTCTGCAGGCGGGGGGACCTACAGTATTGGGCAGCAACCCTGTCCAAGTGCGTAGCAAGGTGATTGAGCTTTTAAATGATTGCGGCCCCTCTACAGGGCTTTTTCATGAATTTGAATATAAGATTGGGAAGAAGATTTCTGAAAGCATGAAATCAGTGGAAATGTTCAGAATGCTAGGATCAGGAACTGAGGCCTGCATGGCAGCTATACGAGTTGCACGTCTTGCTACAAAAAAGAAAAATATCATCAAGATGGGTGGAGCTTATCACGGTTGGAGCGATCAGCTTGCATACGGGATACGTGTTCCAGGCTCAAAATGGACTCAAGCCCATGGAGTTCCCCGTTTTTGTTTTAAGCATACACAAGAGTTTTTCCCAAATGATTTGAATGACCTTGAAAGAAGATTGCGATTTAACAAGGCGCGTGGAGGGACAGCTGCTGTATTTATAGAGCCTGTAGGCCCTGAAAGCGGTACAAGACCCGTTGACAAGGATTTCAACAAGGGGGTTGAATACCTCTGCCGTAAATATGGTGCGCTTCTTGTGTTTGATGAGGTTGTGACCGCATTTAGAATAGGTATGGCGGGAGCGCAAGGTTATTTTGATGTTTCTCCTGATTTGACTATATTCGGGAAAGTCATTGCCGGAGGGTATCCAGGTGCAGGGGGCTTGGGTGGCAAGAAAGAATACATGAAGTATCTGGCGGCAGGAATACAATCGGGTGACAAGCATAAAAAGGCACTGGTAGGAGGTACTATGGCGGCAAATCCCCTCAGCTGTGTTGCTGGTTATTATACATTATGTGAGATTGAGATGACTAATGCAGCGCAGAAGGCGGGAAAAATGGGCGATAAGTTGATAAAAGGTTTACAAGAACTTATTAAAAAATATGACTTACCCTTTGTAGCTTTTAATCAAGGTTCCATCTGCCACCTAGAGACTGTTGGAACTATGCATTTTTCAATTGACTGGTCAAGACCTTGGCAAATTCCTAAAGTTATAAGGGCTACCTCTGAACGTAAAAAAGAGATGGAACACATGGGTGCCGCATATATGGCAGAAGGGATTGTTACTTTGGCAGGCAGCAGGCTTTACACCAGTGCAGCCTATGATGAAGAAATGATTGACGATGTGCTCAAAAGATTTGAAAATGTATTTAAAAATGTAGGCCTGAAAGCATAGAGGTTTATCTATTTAAAAGGGGAGGTTTACCATGGATATAAATGAGGCCAAGGAGTTGGTTATACAGGCAGGTGAGAAGTTGGTCCGGTCTGGACTTATTGCTCGTACATGGGGAAATATAAGCTGCCGTATAGATCAAAACCATTTTGCTATAACTCCCAGTGGCAGGGACTATCTGTCGCTTACTCCTGAACAAATAGTAGTTGTTGAGATAGAGGATGGCAGCTATAACGGTAATATAAAGCCATCGTCTGAAAAAGGGATACATGTTGAAGTTTATAAACTTAACCCTGAAATTAATTTTATTATACATACTCATCAGCAAAATGCTTCTGTAGTGAGCGCTTTAGGCTTGGATTCTATCGAAGTAGCCGATGAATTTTTTTACCTAGGAGGCCAAGTGATATGTGCACCGTATGCTCTCCCTGGGACTAAAAAGTTGCACCGCAATGTATCTGATGCAGTGGTCCGTTCGAGAGGAAAGGCAGTTATTATGAAAAACCATGGGGCTCTTTGTATAGGTGAAAACTATCAAGAGGCATTTATGGTAGCATCACAGCTGGAAGATGCTTGTGATAGATTTGTAAAGGAACAATACCTTAAAGTCAGTGGACAGACTGATTTTGACCCATATCAAATGAGGAGTTTTGCTCTTTCCCGTTTGCGCAGGAAGGATAAGATCGATGAAGACTGTATACCAGGTCATGATTATCAAAGCCAGCGGACACAAAAAGGATTTATTTTGTATCAAACCCCGGGGGAAATTATAGAGGTTGGGCTCGAAGGTTCGGATACTCCTCTTTCCCAAGAGGCCGAGATTCACAGATCTATTTATAACAAATATAAAAATATCAATCATATAATACATGCTAACACTCCAGATTTTATGACAGTATCTTGTGCAGGTATAAATCTCCGACCGCTTCTTGATGATTTTGCACAGATTGCAGGAACCTTGGTGAAAAATGTAGAAAGCGATACTGCTCGAATTGTGGCAGCACTTAGAAGATGTTCTGTAGTCTTTGTTTGCAACAATGGAGCCTTATGCTGTGGTAATTCTGAACAAGATGCTGTTGCTGTCAGGATGGTGACGGAAAAAGCTTGTAAAGCTTTGATAGCAGCTTCTTTTATAGGAGAAATAAAACCCATAAATCGTTTAGAGTGTAGTTTGATGCGGTTTGTATATTTAAAAAAATATTCAAAGCAAGCAAATAACAAGTTATAGGGCAAATATTTTATAACAAAAGGGTTCTTTTACTAAAGAGAACCCTTTTGTTATAAAATATTTATATAGATAAACAAAATTGCACTTTACAACAAAGTTGTACCGTGGTATAATTAAATCAAAATAATATATAGTTATAGTTTGTTATGTACATTTCCGATTAACTTTCAAATCATCTAAAGATTACCAACCGTAGAAAAGTTTCAACTATTCTGTATGTCATCCAATTTAATTCTAATCTTTTATTTTTCAACAGGAGTCTAAGCCAATTGACGAAAGGGGGAGGATAATTAAACCTTTATAGTTTTTAAGTAAAAAAAGGAGGGCTTTGTAATATGTCTAGACCTCAATATATTATTTCTCATGACGTGGGAACCAGCAGCAACAAGGCGGTATTGATAGGGCTGGATGGGAAGATCAAGGCCTACTGTACTCAAGGATATCCTATTCATTACCCACAGGTCAATTGGGCTGAACAAGATCCGGAGGATTATTGGAATGCTGTATGTCATACCACTAAAAAAGTTATGCAGCAAGGAGATGTGTCGTCTTCAGACATTGCGGGTGTGATATTTACAACCCAGACAATAGGGATAATTCCGATGGATGGGAACAAAAGATGCTTGCGTCCTGCGATAATATGGATGGACGGACGTGCTTCGAAACAGGCTGATCAAATAATGAGCAAGTTTGGAGGAAGGGGGATATTTTCTAATATAGTAGGTACAGCCATTACAGGGAAAGATGGTTTAGCGAAGTTGCTCTGGATCAAACAGAACGAGCCGGATGTTTATAAAAAGACCGAGTATTTTCTAGATGTAAATGGTTATTTGACATTTAAAATGACTGGACGTCAAGTGTATGAGTGGTCATGTGCTTCTACTATAGGGTTTGACTTGAAAAAGAATGACTGGATGAGAGGGATCATAAGGTATATAGGATTGGATTTAAATAAGTTTCCTGAACTGGTGCGTTCCACAGATAGGGTAGGTGGTATTACAAGGGAAGCAGCTGAACAATGCGGATTGCTGGAAGGTATTCCTGTAT
>JAQVDB010000036.1 GCA_028698525.1 Clostridia bacterium | reverse complement strand
TATTTGCTGTTACATACGACACAAAGGGACTGTCCCCTTGTGTTGTATGTCGTAAATAATAAAAAAGGAGATTAGAAAAATGTTTATGGAAAAACAAAGAAAAAAGATAATCCAAGTAGCATTAAAATTTAAAAGCGAAAAACTGGCCCCACTCACTTTCGGAAATTTTAGTTTAAAAGATAAAGAAACAGAATGCGTAGCTATTACACCTAGCAATATGGAATATTCCATACTCCAACCTCAGGATATCATCATCATGAATTTAGACGGGAAAATCATAGATGGATGCAGGAAACCCTCCATAGAAACCCCTATGCATCTTGCCATATACAAAAAAAGGCCGGACGTAGGTGGGATTGTGCACACTCATTCATCCTTCGCTACCGCATGGGCTTCCACAGATAAAGGAGACATGCCTGCAATTATATGTGCATTTTCAGCACTGGTAGGACAAAAAATAAAATGCGCTCCTTATAAACCTATGGGCACTAAAGAGTTGGCAGATGTAGTTTCAACTTATATACAAAATGACAATGCAGTTTTAATGGCAAACCACGGGACAATAGCGGTAGGTCCTGACGTAATTACAGCATATACAAATGCGGTGGTAGTAGAAGAAAATGCAAAAACCTATTTTTATGCATCTCAATTTGGGAATATAAGCCACATCAAATAAATCAGGGTAAAAACCCTGATTTATTAGTACTCTTGATTTTGTATGCTTCTCTCTGCCATTTCTATAGCCTTGGACACTATATTTCCACAGTTTCTTGAACTTACTTCTCCCCAACCTTGATTTTTAACCTGATGATACACACCCAGTTCTTTGGCTATTTCTTCCTTAAGCTGTTCAGACATAATACCTTTTCTGGCCATTATTGAAAGACCTCCTTTTTGCTTTGAACAGCAACTGAACTATCTTTATTTTAACCTGATACCGAAAAAGTATGTTATGTAATCGATGGGATAACGATCATTACATAGTAAGTTTGCCACCTTCAGTAACAATCACTTTCAATATGGATTCTTCTTGTCCGGTAACTGCATCGATGTATACTATAAATGTATCCTCTCCAAAATTACCCATAAATTCATAGCAAAATTTTTCCTTTTTGGCAGGGGTCGGTATGATAGCCAGCCTGGAAGATTTTACATCAAATCTGCCGCTAACATAACCCATCGCCTCTTTTTTTGATATTTTAGGTTCGGGTATATCCCTCTTTCTATGGGACATCAAATAGCCTGCCGCTTCAAATCCAAGTATTTCACCATCTTCTAGCGAAACTTCTACTTTTATCAAATCAGGATAAATTATTACATCATCCTGCACTGCTGCAAAATTCACAAGAAGCATGCCGTCATAATGTTCTGTGTAAGTTACTTCCATTGTGCCAAAACCCTTTTGTTCCATAAATTCTTTGGCTTTTTTGGTACCCTGTTCTAGATCCATCTTTTTCTCTTCTGAAGTATCGGAACTTATCATCCATACTATATGTCCGCCTTTTTTGGACACATCCACATATATAGGCTTTTGCTCCTTGCCAGAGGGTGTCACTTCAAACCCATAGGTCTTTATTAAGCCATTTCCTTCTGCCACTTTTTTAATTTTCTTCACCCTATCCTTGCCAACAAACTCTATCGCCTTATTTTCCGCTTGCTTTTGACTAACTTCTGCCCCGGTAAGTCCTAAGGGTTTGGCTGTCTCTATATGCTCGGAAAAAGGTCCGTCGTAAATCAGTTCAGGATAATCGGCAAGATTTTTATTCATATCCTTAAACCCTTTAGACACTATATCCTCTGATGCCTCTTCCAGTGGTTTGCGAGCTGCCAGCCTTATATCCCCTATATCTACGCCTCCCTTACTTATGCTGCTCTGCATCTTTTTCAAATCATCGTTTAGCTTGGCTGCATTGTTGTGCAGTTGTTCTAATTTTTTCCACTGCTCTTGAGTAAAAGGTCTCTCATAGCTGGTCTCTTTAGCTAGATAATAACAATAATCCCCAACCTGATTTAAAAATCTTGATGCATTGTCTAGCGCCAAATGGGACACAGGCATCTGCCCTAAATTGTTCTGTGCAACAGAAGCTTGTCTCCATACCTCTGAAAGACCCGGTATTATCTGTTGGGGCGATGCAGCCACCATTAGCTTGGATAATTGTGTTTCGATGTTTTGTACGTTGTCACTCATTTCATAAAAAGATTTCTGGTATAAGTTTTCAACATATTGATGGTAATCCTGTTTTTCCTGATATTGCATATAGCCCCATACTCCTGTAGCTACAAGAGCTACGGCCAATATTATCGATACAATCCATTCTCTTCTCAATTAAAAATCACTCCTTATTTAGCAAATCGGTGTTTGCCTATCACCTTGAATACCGGTCGTGACCATATCCATTTGTTGGTAGTCTTTGCAGGATTATAATAGTATAAGGCTCCACCGCTGGGATCCCAACCATTTAGAGCATCCCTTGCCGCCCTTAATGATTCTTGGTCTGGCGGTATATTTATCTGTCCATCCATAACTGCAGTAAACGCACCAGGCTGATATATAACCCCTGGTATGGTATTAGGAAACTTAGCCGACCGCACTCTATTCAATATAACAGCAGCCACCGCTACCTTTCCAATATAGGGCTCTCCTCTAGCTTCCCCGTGAACTGCAGCAGCTAAAAGATATATATCCCCTTGTCTAGTAGTTCCCCTAGAGGAATTATAAGTAGTGCTTGCAGCCCTAGAACCGGCCAATGTAATACCCAGCGCAGCCGCTGTGCTTTTACCTACTACGCCGTCAACAGCTAGACCATTTTTCCTCTGAAACTTTTTTACTGCATTTGAAGTTCCAGTGCCAAAGATGCCATCTACTATTCCGTCATAGTATCCCCACTGTTTCAATTTTACCTGTACTTTAATCACATCATCACCGGTAGTACCCCAATGTAATACCCGGGCACTTGCAGAATTCTGCATATCGGTTTGTATCGTAGTCAAAGTAAGTATTATGATCAACGCAATCGATACGATCAAAATATATCTTTTTATCATCAACCTTTTCCTCCTAAACCATTCTTCAAATTTTTGCATATGTATCCCATATAATACAGCAGCTTGTGGAGCACATAAGGTATAATGCTCTCTCAGATTGCTCAATACAACCTATATAAATTTATTTTTTGTTAAAATACCGAAGTTTATTCAAAAATAAAAGACTTCCTTTAATTTAAGGAAGCCTTAATCATTTTTAAAAAATGAAAACATTTTAGCCAGCCTAGTTCTGGAGCCGTTCCACCATTCAGCCATTTTAAAGTCAACTTCAATTTGATCCTCCATCTCGTCATTTAATACATCCTCTATCTCCTGTACCGATTGTTCTGCCGTCACACCATGAGAAATGTCCACAAAGCACAATGGAGGAAACATCACACACCACCAGTTTTTACCTTTACCCTCTCCTATTACCACCTTTAAAGCCTGATATCTTCCTGCCGGAAATACCAAGTTCCCGTATGTCTTGGCAGGAAATAAAAATTCCCCGAGGCAGGCATTAACACCATAGTCTTTTCCATTCCTTTGTATTTCCTGTTTTGAAATATTCTCTATATTCTTTAAGTTATGCTCTATAAAATCCCTGCTTTGTCCTAAATCGGTACTCTTGCTCAATTGCTTGCCCATATCCTCCAGTATACGATCCCTTATCTTAAGCTTGATAGCCTGGTCCTCGGGAGAATCACTATTTGCTATAACATGAAATCTGATCACCTTGTCGCTGATATCCTCTTCTTTTTTTATACCCTGCACAGCAAACATTGTAACCAGTATTATTAAAACTATTGCAGGAATTATGTATTTTCTCATCTTTTTCACCTTTTGTGTTTTAAATTTATCCTCATCCATAAGTATTTACAATTTTTCATCATTTTAAACATAAAATCTCATTTTTATTTGACCACTCCTACCCTCCTGATGCTAGAATCAGATCTCACATTTATATTTGCATTACAGAAATAATCATCCCAATTCTTTTCTACCACCTTCCACACTTTAGGGTAATATTTGTGCATATAGTCATCTATGCCTAACATATCAATCTTGTATTTGTTTTGATACATATCGATTACATGATTGCAGTTTTTTTCAATCTCTTTATTCACCAAACTTGTCAATTGATCTATTTTGTTCTTGTCCATCAAATGCTGTCCAAAAACATATTCTCTAAGGCGTCCTTCACTCCTGATGCGTATAGTAAAATCCAATTTCCCTTCTTTAATCCCGTTGTATTTTATAGCCTTTCTTGCACTATATATCTGATAGGGAATGATAATATCTCGATATCTGAAATCCACATCCCCTCCTTTGGCACCTTTCTCTAAAATCAAAGAATATTTGTTTTGCTCCTGTCCCAACCATCCTTTTAATTCAAAGTCATCTATAATAGCTGCACCTGCTATCTTAACCTCTGTTTTATTAGGCTTTATTTTGGGAATAAGTACCCTGCCACCTTCCCTCAAAGATTCTATCAACTCATCAAGATAAAGGCTCCTCACATTAGCATTAAACTGACTATTTTCCATTATCCCGGATAAATATACCATCACCAGCTTGTTAAGTTGGTTATCTACCATAAGAGCATCCTTTGCCTTTCCATCTACTACTCCCACAAACATCTTTCTATTTATCTCGTAATCCCTCTGTAAATCGTCCACCAGTTCTTTAAATTTGGACTTATCCTTAAAAACTTCACTGCCGAATATCACTATTTTTGCATGGTCAAAAAACAATCTTCTGTCTATCCTGGTAGCTAAATTATTTCGAGCATCAAATATAGTGTTGCCCTCAGCTGTTACCAAAGTAAAAGACTTTTCGCCTCCCCCGCCTTTCTCAACCAGTTTTTCCACTATAGGCATCCCAAAAGTTATGCTATACCTCCTCAATCGTCCTACATCGCCGGTTTCTCTTTCTTCCTCAGGTATATCTATAGCCATGCTTATGATAAACCCCCTATCATCAATCTCAATCTTATCCCAACAGGCTGTATTTATAAGCATGAGCATAATAATAGCTAAAATTGCAACTCGTTTATACAGCATTTTGTCCTCCCTTTCCCCTTACCAAAGATACCAAAAATAAGAACAATGGTATAAAAACCGAAGCTGTTACACCTAAATATTTAGAAAAGAAACCTGCATAGTCATATACCTCTGCGATGCTGTCCGGCAGCAAGGCGATGGAATATATAAAAGGCACCAACAAAACGATAAAACCCTTTTGTTCAGTGGTTTTAAATATCTTGCTCAAAGTAAGAGAAGATGTGAAGTGCAGGGTTATCAAAGATGTAAACGCTATAAATACCCAAAGCCCCATTATCACACCTTCTATCCTTTCTATAAAAACCCCAGGTATATCTATGGACTTTGCAACCGTCATGAGGGGCCATATATAGCTTTGACTGCCGGACACTCCCAACCTGGCTATTGAAATCACTACAATATATAAATAAAACAAAATTACCATTAATAAAGAATTAAAAACAGTCTTCTCGATGCTCTGTTTGGTATCTATAAAAGGAAATATCAATAAAAGCGTTTCTATGCCTAAAAAAGCAAATGCACTGTCTAAAGAACCTCTTAATATTTGGACAGGCGAAGTTGTAAATACCGGCAGCAAATTTGATAAATCCATATCAGGTATGGAAAAAAGGAACAGGGCACTGATGGCTATAAATATAGGGAAAATAACCTTATCTAGCCTTGCTATAGCTTCCAATCCGCTTCTGCAAATATATACACTCATTATCAGCAGCGCAAACATTGTCACTTCTATAGGAGTCCAAGGAAGTAGATACATCTTGAGTACCTCGCCAAATATCCGTATTATAAAAGAACAAAACAATGCAAAGTATATTGAAATATATATACTCATAACTGTGCCGATAAATTTACCTACAATTTTTTGGCTGTATTCCACAACTGTATCCCCGGGAAACCTTTCGCCCAGCTTTATTATCAAGAAAGAAACTGATAATGCAATCACTCCACCTATTATTACAATCAACCATGCATCGGATTGTGCTCTTTCACTGGCAATTCTGGGAAGGCTCAATACCCCCACCCCAACTATAGTGAGGATAATAAAAGTCCTAGCCTGGCCTGCGCTTATCCTGTCATTATCCTTTATCATCGTTTTTATCACCACTTTTTTGTTTGTCCGGTCCCTGGCCTATACGCACCTTATCATCACCGGCAGTAAATCCTGGCCTTTCCTTCATAGCAGGAATAGGTACTCTGATCACTGAATCCTTCAACAGATTTGCATTATTCATGGTAAACGGTGTAAGATACGGGACTCCAAAACTTTTTAATGTGACCATGTGTATCAACACAGCCAGCAGCCCCAGCATAATTCCGTATAATCCCAAGAAAGCCGCGAGAAATATCAAGACAAATCTTAAAACTCTAAATCCTATAGCTACGCTGTAGTTGGGTATTGCAAATGAAGAAATAGCTGAAAATGCAACGATGATGACCATTATCGAGCTTACAATGCCTGCCTCTACCGCAGCCTGACCTATTATTATTCCCCCCACTATGCCTATTGTCTGCCCTATAGGCCCGGGCAACCTCACCCCTGCCTCCCTCAACATCTCTAGAGTAATCTCCATTATAAAAGCTTCTATAATAGCAGGAAAAGGCACACCCTCTCTGTTACCCGCTATAGAAAGTGCAAGTTTAGTGGGTATTATACCGGGATGATAGGAAGTAATAGCAACATAAAGGGCGGAAATTATAAGAGAAAACAAACCTGCTACAAACCTCATCATCCTAATAAAACTGCCTATAATCCATCTTTCATAATAATCCTCAGGAGATTGAAAAAAACTATTCAGCGTAGCAGGCACTATAAGTGCAAAGGGAGTATTGTCAATCAGTATCGCCACCCTTCCTTCCAACACTGCAGCCGCAACACTATCAGGCCTTTCCGTGTTCTGTATCTGGGGAAAGGGCGATAGCCAATTATCCTCTATAAATTGCTCTATATATCCGCTTTCCAGCACACCATCAATGCTTATGTCGGATAGCCTGTTCTCCACCTCATTCAACACCTGCTTGTCTACTATATCATCTATATATAGTATAGCTATATCAGTCTTGCTGCGTTGTCCTATACTCATGCTTTTAACTTTAAAATTCGTATCCCTTATCCTTCTTCTGACCAACACAGTATTCACCCTTATGGTCTCGGTAAATCCGTCCCGGGAACCCCTTATTACCGCTTCTGTTTCCGGCTGGCTTACCCCTCGGGTAGGCCAGCCTTTAGATGCTATAATAAATGCCTTATCATAACCATCCAATAATAAAACAGTATCCCCGCTCAATACAGCATCTACTGTCTTTTGCATATCATGGGTTTCCTCTATATCAGAAACGGTCATGGATTTTTTCTCCAACAATTCATATATATTCAGCCTTACATCCTTAAGATTTATAGGACTTATTCTGATTTCCAGCATTAAAGGTTTTATTATCTGCTCATTAAGCAATTCTTTATCTATCATGCCGTCAATAAAGATCACTGCTGCATTTATAGGCCTTTCATTGCCCACCTCAAACTCCCTATATATCACGTCACTACAATCTTTAAACATATCTTTTATCTGGTAGATATTCTGTTCTAATGACCTGTTTACCGGATCAACCACTTTATTCTGTTGTTTAGACTTACTTTTGTTCTTGTTGGATTTTCTCTTTAACGACAATATCCTATATATTCCCATGCCTTTCACCTTAGAAATAAAATATTTGGTTGAATATAAATATAGCAATCCCCAGTACTATGTAAACAAAGCCCATCCTTTTTGAAATATTATATTCACGCATTTTCTCCATGTTGGCAAACTCTCTCGCATCTATAAAAATAGAGAATAACCCTATAACGATGAAAACTATAATCATCGGAGCATCAAATAAATCTATAATCTTATTCAACCATTCCATGTGTATCCTCTCAATTGTGCTTAAATTATCATGATATATCGATTTCATAAACTGCGTCTGTATTAATTTGTGCCAATACATTATTTGTTATTCACATAAAAAAAAGAATGTGAAATTCACATTCTCTTTTTTACGCTGTAACATTTACATCTTTTATATATTGCATAGCCATCTCCACATCTGATGGCTTATCCACATCATTGCCTATTTCAGGATAATCAGAGATGATAGCCACAGCCTTTATCCCCATTATTTCAGAAAATCTCTCTTCCAGCTTGGGAAGGGAAAGGGTTCCAATAATTAGCTGTATCAAAAACTGAACACCTATTATCTGGGTGGCCTTCCAAGGTTTCTTTCTGAAAGCTATAAGCTTTTTAGCTATATCCTCGCATTTTTCTAACACTCTAGGTTCTATCATTATAAAGTTTCCGCCTGTAAATGTACCTTCTTTCAATTTTACATATGTCCTTCTAACTCCAGGATATTTTTGATCATTCAATCGCTTATCAACTATAGGATAGCAAAAATCCCCTCCGCTTTCATAAGCTCTTTTAACAAAATCATCTATCGCTTCAGCGGTAACCATAGGAATATCCGATGTTATTATCAAAATCCTCTTGTTATCCTCAAACTGCTCCACCCCTGCTTTAGCATTCTCTATAATGCTCCCCCGGTCATCAACTATGCAATCTACCTTGCTATCGATATAATTGGAAAGCTGCTCTCTGGGTCCTACTACCACTATTTTATCAATCATTTCAGATTCTACAAGTGCATCAATAACATATTCAATCATGATCTTACCGTGTATGTTTAAAAACGATTTATAGATTTCCTTATCACCAATCACAAGTTTTTTACCGTCACCAGCAAGCACTACTGCATTAATCATCTCATGACCACCTATCCTTTCTATAACCGGGTTCAATTATTTGAAGGAGAATTATAGGTATGTGTAAAAAATACATCTTGATACTTTTCCTTGAGTGCATTATATGCACTGTTGGCTCTGCTCCATGAAGAAAAAATACCATATACTGTAGGGCCACTTCCAGTCATAACTGTACCCTCACAGCCATACTTAAAAATATCCTCTTTTACATCATTCAATGCAGGATATAGGTTAACAGTAACCGTCTCAAGGACATTGAAAAGCTTAAGCCCTATACTCTTTATATTACAACTCTTTAGACATTTTATCATACCGTCAGTATCCGGTCTTCGGTAGACATTATTTAAATCCAAATTCCCATAAACCTGAGCTGTAGATATACCAAAACTGGGCTTTACCATTACTATCCATACCTTACAAGGGAACTCAATAGTTGTCAATATATCACCTATGCCCCTTGCCAGCGCAGTCCCTCCCAATATACAAAAGGGCACATCTGCACCTATTTCAGCACCTATACGCATCATCTCGTCCATATCCATATTCAGATTCCATAGGCGATTAAGCCCTTTGATCACTGCTGCTGCATCAGTGCTCCCTCCAGCCATTCCTGCACAAACCGGAATGTTTTTCTGAATAAATATATTGATACCTTTTTTTATACCCTTTTTTCGCTGTATCAAAGCAGCAGCTTTATATGTCAGATTATTTTCATCTAAGGGAATAATATCAGTATCCGCTTGAATACTTATTCCCCTCTCCGCCTCAGTCAATATTATTTTATCATGAAGTTCTATAGATTGCATAATCATGGACAGGTCATGATACCCATCAGGCCTTTTTCTTAACACATCAAGTGTAAGGTTTACCTTAGCCCTAGCCTTTAATTCAATCTCTGACAACCAATCACCTACCTGATATATAATTAAAAATATAATAATTCATTCTTAATTATATATCAAAAACAAGCATTGTTCCACAAAAAAAACCTTCATAAATTGAAGGTTTTTTCACCGGTAGATCCTCCTATAATACTTTTGAATTTTAAATAAATATCTATCAAATCTCTTGCAATATTTATCTCTTCTTGTTGATAACCCCTATCAATAAGATACGAGCTATCCGGCTCCGATTGGTCTTGATAACAACTATAAATATAACTCAATATTTCGCTATCATCTATATGTCTTTGAATAGACTGAATGTTCTTGGCTATATGCATTTGATAATCCATGAAACACCAACCTCTCAATTTTCGATACTATATATTATGCGAATATTCCATTTGTTTATTCCTCTATTTTCCTAATCTTAAATCAAAGATTCCTAACCGCCGTTCATCTATATTTAGTATATGTCTCTAATATTCTACATTCTTAATATAAATCCTTTTATCATTTTTGTATATTTATAAAAATTTGCAATTTTATGATACTGGATTTTTAAAAGATATCAATTTTTATCAAAAATCCGTATTATCTTTTGAATATCTCGTTTTTCTCGGTTTTGATAGGAAAAATCTAATAATTCTTTGATGATCACATATACTGCTGGTATCAATAAAAATAAGCAAAAAACTTTCATGCTTGTACATCCTCTCCATTAGTACTTACCACGACACCATAGCCCAAAACATGGCGTTTTGATATATTGTATCCATATTCCAGGTAAATATTCTCAATATAGGCAAAGGGCTGCCTGTGATATAAAATACCAGCTAGCAGCCATAATATCATAGCAACAGTTTACTATTATATCTTTTTAAGATTTCTACATCAATATCCGTATACCTTCCTGTATAGTCATCCTTTCGTTTTACAGCTTTTTTAGTCAATTTATTTTTGTTTGCCTAATATTTTTACATTAAATAGTCCTTTTCTGCCTGTTTTAATTTTTATCAACATCAGTATTTTTACATGGTTTTATTTACTTCTACAGCATCCTTTACATATATCATATTCTGTCTCAAATTTTATGAAACTTTATACTTCTCTCCCCTATATATTATTATCTTCATGCCTGCCTCTATGTTTTCCGACTCCTCTATCTCGTTTGTCTCAATTATCTCATCTATAGTGGTCTTGTACTTTTTTGCAATTTCCCATAGTGTATCACCAGGCTGTACAAAGTAAATAGTGATAGCCGACCGTTCTTCTTGATCTACCCTATCCTCACCTTTCTCTACCGATACTATCACCCATTTTTCTGATCTTTCGTATGCCATCACATCTACAAAAAACTGATAATTTATCTCAACTTGAGTTTTGCTGAAAGGCTGGTATTCTACATTTACATATCCAAATTGTATTTCTGCATCCATATCAGCATAAATATCCTCTACCTCTATTACATGCCTAAAAGGAACTTCTGTTTTTAAGCTTTCCAATGTCTCCCCTGAACTATCCTTAGAATAAAGCACTCCTGCATTTATTATTCCTTCTACCACTACCTCCCCTTCTTCTATGCTATAATCAGTCAGAACAGCCTTTGCATTTATATCATATAAATTTGAAGCTGCAACATCCACCAGTTGTTTAACATGTGCTACATCAGAACAGCTGGCTGCTAATTGTCTAGAACTTATCTTTTTAGTATCAATATCCATAGTTATAGAGGGACTATATATGTCACACAATATATCAACTGTCTGCTCTTCTAACACCCGGGCAAAAACAGTCAAAATTATCTCAGCGTCTAAAATGGTAGTTTCACCTAAAGGGTTCTCTCTAACTTCTAAATATACATCATCCACCATCACATCCACTGTACTCCTCATATAAGGAAGTGCATCTTCTATCTCCACCAAATGGGAAAAAGATATCTCATGCTCCACCGTTTCCAGTGAAGACTGTTCATTATCAGCCAAATATAGTGTCTTGAGAGCTATTGAGCCTCTCACTATCACCTTGCCTTCGGATATACTGGCCTCTTTTTCTTTTATCCTTACATCCTTTTTAAGGATGACCTTGACAGGTGGATTTGTATCAGGAATCTCCAGATCCTCCTTCACCATGGTCTGTGAACTATCCTCCCCAATGACACTTGCAACAGCAATGCTATCATCTAGTTTTTGCACATCCTCCAATCCTTCTACATCCTTTATAAACTCGACTTGCTGTGTGTCCACTATCTGCCCTTTAATATTCACTACTGCCTTTGCATTTATCTTCCTTCCGCCCTCAATAAAGTAATCCAGATGTTCTACATCAAAACTGATATCCACCCTCATCTTGGGTTTTATACCGCCCTGCTCTATTACATGAGAAAAATCGCATTCCCCTTTTGTACTCCTTATAGAATTTTCTTCATCTGCAGCCATATAAAGCACATCAAAATTCACCGTACCATCTATCATGACTTTGTCCTGCAGCACTTCCTTTCCAGTTGCCTTTACATCAGCTTGTATAGATAACACCTTCTGTATTTCAGGGTCGATTTCAGAGATGACTATATCACCTTCAATCAGAGTTTGAGATATATCCTCTGCAACTATCTGATCGACTGTCATCATATCCCTTACTAATTCAATGGACGACATCATTTTTACCTCCCCATTTATATTTTTTAAATTCAAAACATTGTCTATACCTTTATATAAGTTGTGTTAGTAGTTGTTATGCTGGATAAGTTCAATTGTTTTTTAAATTGATTACACATAAAAACTCCCTAATATAATAATATAAGTATACTGACTAAAATATGTTAATGTTTATAAAAAAACAAAAAAACTTATTCACATTTATCCACAGGTCTCTAGATGCATTGTGGATAGTCCCAAAGCACTATGAATAGGGCTTCTCAGGATTTATGTTAATTTCGCCTGTGCATAACTTGTGGATAAGTTGGTCTAGTTTTGTGCATTTCCTGTTGATTGTTTGTGGTTTGGTGGGGATAACTGAAGATTTATAAACTTATTAGTTTAACTTTTGTTATACAAGCTGATACTGAAAGTCACAGAATAATTGACTCAATTGACTAATGATAGTAAAATTAATACAATTTATAAGAGCTGTATTACCAATTATTACACTAAATTTTTCAACAATATAAAATCGAGCATATCCATCAAAACAGGAGGCTTTATGGATGAATAAAATCATTAAAATATTCGGGCAGATTGTAGCCGCCAATATACACTACCATCCCCAAAGGGTTCTTTCTTTGCTAAATGCCGCTTATGCTGTCAGCCAGTTGGTGGTTAAATATTTTCCGGATCAAAAACTATTGCCTCATCAAAAATACGCCGCAGCAATCTGTAACAACGTGATACGCCAGCCCCTAAAGGATGCGCAGGATACAGCAGTTGTGAATATATTCCTTCCATGCGAGCTGCTGCATGCCATGGACATCGCACCTCAATTTGTAGAGGGATTGGCCGGATATCTGAACGGGGCAGGTGCGGAAAAAGCATTTATTGATTTCGCTGAGCATTCAGGTATCCCCAAAACTTATTGTTCTTATCATAAAACCCTATTAGGTGCAGCCTTGTCAGGTGTGCTACCTAAACCCAGTTTTGTGGTGAACACCACTTTGGCCTGCGATGCCAACAACCTTACATTTCGCACACTTGCAGATTACTGGAAGATACCCCGCTTTACAATTGATGTGCCAAACGAATATAACGACGATACAGTGGAATACGTTGCCCATCAGTTTAGGGCAATGGTTGCATTTATTGAAGATGTTGCGGACAAAAAGTTAGACATGGAGAGACTAAAGACAGCTATACGCAGTGAAAACCGCTCGCTGAGCATGTATCGTGCTTACTTTAAAGAGCTTTCATCAAAATTCATGCCAAATAACTTGACATCTGAAATGTATAAACTTTTTTTTACCCACATATTGTTGGGAACTCAGCAAGCCGAGCATTATTTCAAACTACTGTTATATGATGTGCAAAACGCTGCCCCTTCAAAGGATGAAATCCGCATCCTATGGGCACATACACTTCCTTATTGGCAGCCTTCTATTGCTAAGGTTTTTAATTTCAGCAGCAAATATCAGCTGTTGAGTTGTGACCTAAATTTTGATTATCTAATAGACATGGATGAGGATCACCCCTATCAGTCTATGGCCCAGAAATTATTGCTGAACACCATGGGGGGTTGCACAGAAAGACGTGCCCAAAAATTGCTGGATATGGCTATATCCCTCCATGCAGATGGAGCGATATATTTCAACCATTGGGGATGTAAAAAAACCCTAGGAGGCGCCGTTCTCACAAAAGAAATGCTGGAGGAACAAGATATTCCGGTACTGATGCTGGACGGGGATGGCTGTGACAGGAATAATGTCAATGATGGACAAATGCTTACCCGTCTACAAGCTTTTCTGGAGATTCTGGAGGGATCAAAATGACTTATTATATTTGCAAATATACGCCTGTTGAAATTTTAGATGGATTCGGTGAAAAATATAGGCTATACAATCCTGTAGCACAGGATTGTGCCAGGGCAGACCAGCTCATCCATAGAAATGTATGCAGCTTTTCAAGGGCATTGATTGAAACCTGTGTAAAAAACAACTCTAATCCGATTGTTTTGACCAGCTGTTGTGATTCTATTCAAAGAACATATGATGTATTGCAGGCTGAAGGGCACAAAGTCTTTATGCTCTATCTTCCCCATAATAGCCAGCATTGCAGTAAGTTGGTCTATAAAGAACAAATATTAAAATTTATCCGGGATTATGCCGCTTATTCAGGCAAAAAATTCAGCTGTGCAAAATTCCGGGCTGCTTTCAAACAAAACTCCCAATCAGTTGTTGGGGGTTATATTGGAGTGATGGGTGCAAGGATGGGCGAAAAAATGTTAGAATTCATAAAAAATACATCACCCCTTGCTATCCGAAACAACACCTGCACCGGCGTTCGAAACCTTGGCAATCCACCCCTTACCGATGACCTAGAAGAACTGATGGACTGGTACACAGATCAGCTTTTATCCCAGACTGCTTGTATGCGAATGACCGATATTTCTTCCCGCAGGGCATTGGTGGATGATCCAAATTTAAAAGGAATAATTTATAACACTGTAAGCTTCTGTGATTTTTATGGTTTTGAGTATGCTCATATTAAAAGAAGTTTAGATGTACCTGTTCTAAAAATCGAAACTGATTATACCCCACAGGTAGCAGCACAGTTAAAAACTCGGCTAGAGGCTTTTTTTGAAAATTTAAAAGTAGGCAAAAATAAAAGACAGTTCAGATATATAACCCCCAAGCACTTTCAACAGATATATACTGCCGGGATTGACAGTGGCTCTACCTCTACCAATGCGGTGATACTGGACAGCCAGCAACGTATTGTTTCTTTTTCGGTGCTGCCCACAGGTGCCCACGTGCTGCAAAGTGCGGAAAAAGCCTTTGATTCTGCCCTAAATAAGGCAGGGCTTTCCCAAAACCAAATATCCCGCATTGTTACTACCGGATATGGACGAACTAATATCGATTTTTGTGAAAAAGATGTGACCGAAATCACCTGTCATGCAATAGGTGCACATTTCCTAAATAACGCTGTTCGTACTGTTATCGATATTGGTGGACAAGACAGCAAGGTTATACACCTTGACGAGGATGGCAAGGTGCTCAGCTTTGTGATGAACGATAAATGTGCTGCAGGCACGGGACGTTTTTTAGAAATGATGGCTCAGTCTTTAGGATTGACTATCCAACAGATGAGTACATATGGGTTGAAATGGGAGGAGCAGATTACCATTTCCAGCATGTGTTCAGTCTTTGCCCAGTCAGAGGTGGTATCGCTTATAGCTGCTGATAAAAAACTGGAGGATATCGTCCACGGAATCAATCAATCTGTGGCCTCCAAAGTGATGGCATTAGGCGGACGTACCGGGATGAAGCCGGAATACATGATAACAGGCGGTGTAGCTAAAAACATAGGCGTAGTCCGTGCAGTAGAGCAACGGCTGGGTAGCAAAGTTATTGTACCTGAACAACCTGAAATTTGCGGGGCTTTAGGTGCAGCCATAATAGCATCAAAAGATTAAAAAACAGCATAACAACACAAGGGGACAGTCCCTCTGTGCAGTGATTATCAACTGCACAGAGGGACTGTCCCCTTGTGTTGTTAAATCTTTAGCTACATTCTATTTTAATATTATCTCTACAAAGGACAAGTTCTACCGTTTGAGTTAAAACATCTGAATAACTATATGATAACCTTCTAGCTGAGCTCTTTTCATCATCTATTTTTACGGTAAAAACGCTAGGATATGTTTCTTCTATTATACCCTCTTTGACAAAACTCTTTCTTCTTCCCTTGTTAGCCTTCAATCGGACTCTTTCTCCGATATGGTTATCAAGGTCTTTCTTGATATTCAACAAAGTATCTACACCTGCCATAATATCACCCTCTTAAAAATTATATATAGAACCCCGACACACATTTTGCTGTCAATTGACTAAAAATTTATATAATTTAGAAATAAAAGTGTGTTTGCATTTCTCTGTATTTATATTTTTACTGATAATGCTATAAAGGTCGGAGTTGTATCTTCTAAATGAAATAAAATGAATCGTTAACTGGATTTATTATAGTAAGCAAAAATCATGCCAAATTGATTATATCATATTAAAGCTCTGGAGTAAAGAGCAAAAATTGCATTTTGCTATATATCGTTAACTAGTTTAT
The DNA here is from genome assembly GCA_028698525.1 of Clostridia bacterium. Lineage (NCBI taxonomy): Bacteria > Bacillati > Bacillota > Clostridia > Clostridia bacterium. The sequence goes on along the minus strand of JAQVDB010000036.1, from coordinate 6,399 downwards.
CCGTTTTGTCCAAAATTATTCATAAGAAGATGATGGCAGCCCTTGTCTCAATTTTCCTCTTGTTTCCAGACCTCCTATGCCTTTCTTTCCGGTAATCGTATGATTGATTATTTGAGCAGGTGATATAACTTTATCTATATTTATACATGCGATCTTTTCACCTACAAGAACAGGGTCAAGGGCGTGAATCAGCACTCTTTCAGGTGAACTGGCGTAATTAGCTCCAGCTTCAATCAACGCTTCATAATTAGACTGACAGGCACCTGCAAATATTACAAGGTCATCCAATGAAGCATTGAATTCTCTCGCTTTTTTTACCGATTCAACAAAATATTTAGAATTCCTGTAGTTGTTTATATCTTTGTAGTCCTCAACGTCTTTTGCCATACTATCATGACCTGTCAGCACAAGTATGTCAGGTAGATGTTTTTTTAATAAATCCTGCATAATTTCCGGCTGTTTGTTTTCCTTCACATGCATCCCTTGTACTTTAATATTTAATTTTTTATATGATTCCAGTGACATATTCAAATAATCCGGGTCGCCGTCCAAGTGTAGCACGCTTCCCGGTTTTTTAAAAAAACCCTCACTTCTCGTTTTTTTTAATGCGGTATCAATAAATCCCCGGCTAGTATTATTGTCTTTTTTCATCCCTCGCATTATCCTATTTTCCAATTTTTTCATTTGATTTCTAGAATTGCTCTGGTACTTCTTTAAATATTCCTTCTTGGTCTTTTCAACATCTGATACAGGAGCATCTGCAATCAATCTATAATCCAACCCTTTTAATATCAAAATATCTTCTTTATTGCGTTGTCTTATTATCTCACTTACCTTAAAAAGAACGTCTCCTTTATATGACTTACGCATCACTATATCGCCTATTTTTATCTTATCCATATAAAAACCCCCTCAATCTATACTATGTAATATCACTTTGAGGGGTGAGAATATTTTGTTACCGCTTATTTTTTAAAAAATTAAATTGTTGAAACTTTGTCAATACCAGTATAGACAGATAAGATGCTATACATACCAAAAGACTAACTATAAAACGCAAATAAAAATTCACTGGTGGTATATAATATCTAAACAAACAGGCTGTAATACACATCACAACAAGGGCTAGCAAAATTTTACATGTTTCGATCAATATATAACCTACATTCAAATAGGAAAGTTTCCCCTTTAAAAAGTACATGAGCAAAACCATATTTATAAATACTGATATAGAGGTTGCCAGACCTAACCCTGCCACCCCCATATATTTCACCAAAATTATGTTCAAAACTATATTTACCCCCACACTTGAAGCTCCACATATTACAGGCAGCTTTGTATATTTTAACGAATAAAAAGCCCTGTTTAATATCTCCCTAGCCCCGTATACTGCCACCGAAGGAGCATAATATCGAAAAGCCACCGCAGTTAAAAATGTGGCATCAGCATCAAAAGCCCCTCTTTCAAACACTAATTGCACAATATCCTTTCCCATCATCATCATGATAGCTGCAACAGGCACCATAACAACAAACATCAATATTATGCCGTTTTCAATCATGCTGCTCAACGATCGGTGTTCTCCCTTTGCAGACATTTCAGAGAAAGAAGGATATAGCACAGTGGATATGCTCATTATAAAAATACCTGTGGCAAACCCTATCAGGATCTCAGAATAATTTATAGCTGAAACACTTCCACCCTCCAAGGAGGATGCCAACACTTGATCTATCATTGTATTTATCTGATGAATGCTGTTGCCGATTATAATAGGAAACATTATAAGGATAAGTTTGTGCAAAGATTTATCATATATATGGAAGATAAATCTATGCTTGAAGACCTTGTTCAGGGAAGGCAGCTGTATTATAACCTGCACCAAAGAAGCCACCAAAGAAGCCCAGGCCAGAGCATATATCCCTATGCTTTTGGAGAATAAAATTATACATATTATTATAATTACATTGAGTGGAATCCCTACACAGGCCGGTGCAATAAATCGTTTTCTGGCTTGTAATACTGCAGTGGCTATGCTGGATAATATATTGAATATGAGCACAGGAAACATAATCCTAGCAAGTTTTATACTGACCCCCAAAGTGATATCATTGAATCCCGGGGCAAAAAACCTTAAAATATAAGGAGCCAGCACTATGCTGGCCACTGTAAGCATGGTGAATAAAACAAAAAATATATTTGCCACATTGCTAGCAAACCTATTGGCATGATCACTGCCTTTTTTAGTCATGTGTTCTGTGTAAACCGGTATCAATATGGTGGACAAGCCTGTCCCTATTATCCCAACCAAAAATAATGAACAGGTTTGAGCAGCAAAATATGCATCGGTGTGCCATCCGCTGCCGTAATAGGCAGCTATCACAGTCTCCCTTATAAATCCAAGCACCTTGGATAAAAAAGTTATGAGCATTATCATCACTGCTGTGCCAGCAGTCTTCTTCAAATAGTCCATTTATCGCCCATCGCCTAGCAGATAATATGTGAACCCTTTATCCCTCAAGAGACTGCCGTTGAAAAAATTCTTGGTGTCCATAATATTTGGATAGGACATAACCTTTCTCAACCTATCAAAATCCAATTCTCTAAACGTCCTATGGCCGGTGACAAGCACAATCAACCGGCTATCACATGTCGCAGCATATACATCCTTATCATATCCCGCAACATGGGGATCCACTATCTCTACAGAATACCGTTCATCCCCCGACAAATATAAGGCCAGCCTGATTCCGGGACTATGTCTTGTATCTGCAACATCCTCCTTATATGCGCATCCTAGCAGTACAACTTTACCTTCCGGTATGATGCACCGTATTTTTTTATATATATAGAAAGGCATACCATCATTGGTATCTCGAGAAGCCCTTATTATATCCGCCTGTTCAGGTGCCGCCTGCACTATAAACCAAGGATCTACCGGGATACAATGTCCTCCTACCCCAGGTCCCGGAAAATGCATGTTCACCCTAGGGTGTTTGTTGGCATACTCTATTACTTCCCAAATATTAATACCTATCTTATCAGCTATGATAGCAAGTTCATTGGTCAATGCTATGTTTACATCCCTAAAAGTATTCTCTACCAATTTACTAAACTCCGCTGTAATGTCATCTGTTATAAATATTTTGCCTTTAACAAATACACGATATAACTCCATGGCCTTTTCAGCTGATTCAACATCTATGCCCCCTATCAGCCTATCGTTGTTTATCAGTTCCACTATTATATTGCTCGGAAGAACCCTTTCAGGGCAATAGGCTACATAAAAATCTCTGCCTGCTTTAAATCCACTTTGTTCTAGGGCAGGCACGATTACGTTACGCGTACACCCGGGAGGAATGGTAGATTCTATTATCACGGTATTGTTCTTTTTTAACACACGGCTGATCTTATGAGCAGCATCCAAAACTGCTGTTAAATCAGCCTGTTTAGCTGAATTGATAGGCGTAGGAACAGCAACAATAAAATAATCGCTCTCTTTTACTTCATCGCTTATCTTTAAATTATCATCCCACATACATTTCTCGATTATATCCTTGAGAGAAGGTTCTTGTGTCTCTATCTGTTTATCTTTTATCTGTTGGCGCACATCTTCCGATTTATCTACTCCGGTAACATCATATCCACAATATGCAAACATAACAGCTGTAGGTAAGCCTATGTGACCCAATCCTATTACACATATCTTTTCCATTTGATTTCCCCCGATATAAGCGTTCAATCGCATATTCTAATCTTTGGCACCGGTAACATATTTCCTGATATCAAAAGTAGTATCCATGCTGCTGAATATCTCTTGCTGTGTGATGGGAATGTCTTTCTTACCCTTTAAATATTCGATATATGATGAATATAGATCTAAAAATCCTTTATCAATATTGAATGTTTTTATCTTCTTTGTCTTTTTCCCATAAATTGATGTATTTTTAAAGTTATCACTATTTATTGCTATACCATTAGAAAAAATCTGTATCCTCTCTTTAGGGTATGAACTATTACCCATAGTAGTATATTGTACGCTTGCAACTGAACCGTCCCGATAACTCATCAAAACAGCTATATTATTCTCGTCCTGTATATCTTTACGATTTGCAGCTATCTTTTGTGCAAATATCTGTACAGGTTGATGTCCTATGATAAACTGAATCAAATCTACGAAATGGCATATTTCTCCTACTATTCTGCCGCCGCTCAATTCAGTATCATTAAGCCATCCGTCCTTTGATATCTCTTTGGAATTTATCTGATAATTTATCATATATGGGCATACATTATCTTTAAAATATTCCTTAATCTTTTGAATGTGTGAAGAAAATCTACGGTTAAATCCCGTCATTATTGAAACCCTGGGATACCGTTTCAATAGATCTCTCAGATCCTCCAACTACCATCTGTGTATACACAAAGGCTTTTCAACATATACGTGTTTACCGTTGATAACTGCATTTTTTACCATCTGGTAATGCAAATTGTGGGGACAAGTTATTATACAAAGGTCTATACTTTTATCCTCTATTATCTTCATATAATCAGTTGTAGCATACTCAAAACCATATTTATCGGCCATGCTCTTTGCAGTCAATCCGCCTGCTGATGCCACTCCTATCCATCTTATTCCGTCTATTTTTTTAAAGTTAGGCATCAATATGGATTGAGTAAAATTTCCGGCCCCTATAAGTCCTATTCCAATATATTCTGTATTTCTATCGAAGTTCACCTTTGTGTCCATTATTATACAATCTTCTTTTCCTGCTTGTTCACATTGATACTTTAACAATATGCCTATATGGACCTCATTTAACAACTGGTATGCCTGCCGTGCATCCTCAAAATCCAAAACATGGGTAGTAATGGATTTAAGGTCTAAATCCCCTTGCTGTACAAGCCTTACAAACTCCTGCATATTTCTGCCTTCTGTCCATCTAACATAGCCTATGGGATAATCTATGCCTTTGTGCTCATATGAATAATCATATCTGCCCGGTCCGTATGATCGGGAAAACACAAAATTCAGCTCTTTCTTATAATAGGGATCCCTGGGCAAATTCATGGATGTAACGCCTACCATAACTATCGTGGCCCTATCCCTGGCTATTTGTGCAGCCAGTTCAACCGGCCCGTTATCCTGGGCAGAGGCTGTTATTATTATCTTGTCAACCCCCAATCCTTGCGTAAAGCCCATTATACCCTTAATCGAATCCCCTTTGCCTAAAACAATCCCTTTGTCTATTCCACCTTTAACGGCTACATCCACCTTATAGGGATCTATATCTATACCTACCACCCTACAACCTGCTGCTTTCAGCACCTGGCCTGTTATCTGTCCAACTAGCCCCAACCCTATGACAGCCACCGTTTCACCTAACTGTACCTCCGCCTGCCTAACAGAATGTATCCCGATTGCTCCCAGTGCAACATACGCCATCTGCTCAATCTTTTGCTGGTCTTGCACCTTAACAAATAAATTCTGGGGTACAAAGTTTATCTGGGCATGATTCGCATAGCCCACCCCGGCGCATGCTACATAGTCCCCTACCTCTACATCAGATACACCCGTCCCCACACCTATCACCCTGCCGGCACAGCTGTACCCCATAGTAACAGGTGCATCCATCCTGTTCATCACATTTTTATAGGTGCTTACAATCCCTTCATTTTTTACTTTATCCATTACCTGCTTGGCAATATCCGGCCTCTGAACCGCTTTCCCCAAATAATTTTTCTTTCCCAGCTCCACCATCATCTTTTCAGTGCCAGGACTTATGGCTGAATACATGGTCTGAACTAGGATACCCCCCTCCCTTATAACAGGTGCAGGCACATCCTCCATCACTATTTCTCCATCCTTAAAATACTGAACTAACTGCTTCATACCTCACCTCCTAGACAAAGTTCACGTTAAACTACCTGACAGGAACTTGTGCATACTCATAGTTTCAGCAGTACCGGGTACATATAATACCCTCTACAAAGTTTTAGTTTATCCTCCTCACAGGAACATATATATAGAAGGTTAGTGAGTTGCTTATGAATATTCGGCTAAAATAACTTGACGAATGGAATGCAGAAAACACCAGTTTAGCTTTCCCTGTTTGAGCGCCAGCGAGTTCGAGGAAAGCTTGGTATTTTCGGAATGTAGTGAGTCATAGTTATCTCCGAATATTCATTGCATGAACGGTCCTTCTATATATATGTTCCGTACGTGTTTGCTATTATATACGACACAGAAGGACCGTCCCCTTGTGTCATAATTCTAAGGAGAAAAATGTAGCTGTTTATTTTGAAAAGGAGAATATCAATACACTGGATGCCAAGGGAGAAATCATGATAACCATTATGGCTTCCTTGGCACAACAGGAAAGTCAATCCTTAAGTCAGAAT
>JAQVDB010000035.1 GCA_028698525.1 Clostridia bacterium | reverse complement strand
ATGTTAGAAGAGATTCAGCAATTACTTGGTTTTATTCCGGTTTCTGTACAGGAGCGAATATCCCAAAAAACCGGTATTTGTGAAAACGATATTTATGGTACTGTTTCATTTTATTCTTATTTTACTATGAAACCAAGAGCTAGACACAGAATTCAAGTATGTTTAGGCACTGCCTGCTATGTTAAAGGTGGTAAAAAAATCGCTGATACCATTGAGGAAAAGTTCCATATTAAACCCGGTGAAAGCACAGAGGATGGAAGATTTACCTATGAACAGACAAGATGTTTTGGGACTTGCGGATTGGCACCGGTAATAGCCATAGATGGAAAGGTTTACGGAAAAGTTAAAGTGGAAGATTTAGAGGAAATATTAAGTCATTATGAATAAGTGGGGTGATTTGTTTGCTAGTTAAAGATCTGGAAACATTAAAAAGCATAAAAAATCAAACGCTGGAAACAGAACGGTTAAAAGAGACAAATAAAAGAGTGAGAATTACAGTGCATATGGGCACTTGTGGAGCAGCTTCCGGTGCCAAAGATGTATTAGATGTATTCAAGAAGCTTAATAAAGAGTCCAAAGTAAAAGATGTAAAGATAGGGACTACGGGTTGTATAGGAATATGCTCTAAAGAACCATTGGTTACAGTGGAAGTTATCGGTCAAGAACCTATAATATATGAATATGTAGATAGCAAAAAAGCTGCTGAAATATTTGATAGCCATATAAAAAACGGAAGAGTTTTAAGTGAATACGCATTAGCAAGGGGTAAAGAGAGCGAAATCCAACAAAGGATTGAGAATAATGGAAAGATTGAAGGACAAGAGATTTTGGATGACTCCATTAAAGGAATAGAAGAGATACCTTTCTTCGGTCTTCAAAAGAGAATTGTAATGAGGAACAGAGGAACAATAGATCCATTTAAAATAAACCATTATATTGCAAGAGATGGTTATCAGGCAGCGTACAAAGCTTTAAAAGATATGAATGATGATGATATTATTCATACAATATTAGAATCTGGCTTGAAAGGAAGAGGAGGGGCAGGATTTCCAACCGGGCTTAAATGGAAATTTGCTTCAAAGTCAGAAGGTAAAGAAAAGTATGTTGTTTGTAATGCAGACGAAGGAGATCCGGGAGCTTTCATGGATAGAAGCATACTGGAAAGCGATCCTCATTCAGTTATTGAAGGTATGTTGATAGCTGCTAAAGCTGTTGGGGCCCAAAAAGGCTATATTTATTGCAGAGCCGAGTATCCATTAGCGGTAGAAACACTGAATAAAGCCATATCTCAGGCCAGGGCTTATGGGTTATTAGGTGCAAATATATTTGAAACCGGATTTGATTTTGATATAGAGGTATATGAAGGTGCAGGAGCATTTGTATGTGGTGAAGAAACAGCTTTAATAAGTTCACTGGAAGGGAAAAGAGGTAATCCCAGATTGAAGGTTCCTTATCCTGTGGAAAAGGGATTGTTTAAAAAACCTACAGTTATAGACAATGTAGAGACTTTGGCTAATATAGTTCCAATAATATTAAACGGAAGTGAATGGTTCGCTAGTATCGGTACAGAAAAGAGCAAGGGAACTAAAGTTTTTTCTATAACCGGAGATATAGTCAATGTAGGATGCGTTGAAGTGCCTATAGGTACTTCAATAAGAACGGTGATAGAAGATATTGCAGGCTGTCCAGCAGGCGGCAAAAACATAAAAGCTGTACAGCTTGGGGGACCATCAGGCGGATGTCTTCCTGTAGAGTATTTTGATGCACCATTAGATTATGAACCGCTTCAAAAGCTAGGTACTATCATGGGATCAGGTGGAATGATAGCGATAAATGAAGACAAATCTGCTGTGGATATAGCACGGTTTTTTATGAAATTTTGTGCAGGTGAATCCTGTGGCAAGTGCTTACCATGCAGAGAGGGCACACGTCAAATGGTAAATATTCTAGATAAAATTTGTAACGGTGATGGGAGCAAAGAAGATATAAGCAAGCTAGAGGATCTGGCGAAGGTGGTTAAAAATACAGCCCTTTGCGGATTGGGTAAAACTGCTCCAAACCCGGTTTTAAGCACGTTGAATTATTTCAGAAATGAGTACCTAGATATTGTTAAATAGATGTAAGAGGGGTGATATTTATGATTTTTAGTAATTCGTTGAAATATGAAGAATTGACTAGTCAACTGGATAAAGATAATGATGTTATTACCATAGTTGGATGTAATACATGTATAAGAGTTTCTGGTGCTGGTGGGCCAGACAAGATGAAAGAGCTGGCCCTCAAGTTAAGAAAAGACGGTTATAATGTAAAAGATGGCTTTATGCTTCCTATTGCGTGTATGGAACCATATCTTGCTACTTTAAAACTAGCCCATCAAACCAATACTATAGTTGTTTTAGCTTGTACTGCCGGGGTTTCTAATATCAGGCGGAACTATCCTCATCTTAAAGTAGTGGAAACAGTAGATAATATAGGACTTATAGTAGCAGATACGAATAAAGGTGTTGTAAAAGTTGCAATGCCTTACAAGAATCATAAACATAAATTAGGTGAAGAGTATCCTATAGGCTCAGATGGGAAGAATAAAATGCCAAACAAACAGATACCTATAGAAGTGGGGGTAGAGTAAATGATTATATCACTCAGAGATTTGAGTTATCAAGAACTAAAAGACAAAATAAGCAAAGATGATAAGATTTTACTTTGGAGTTGTAATACCTGTATAAAATTTTGTGGTGTTGGCGGATATGACAACATGGTATTGTTAGAGGACATGCTTACTGCAGACGGTTACCAAGTGATAGGCAAAGAACTGGTCAGTATAGCGTGTCTGTATTCTTTGACAGAGCAACATAGAGATGATCCAAACAAAAAAGAATTATTTGATCAGGCAACAGCAATAATCTCATTGACCTGTGAAGATGGATATGAAACGGCAGAATCTGTCTTTAAAGATAAAAAGGTCATCAGAATAGTTAAAACTTTAGGGGTAGGCAATTTTTCAATGGATAGAGGACCGATATTGACTGCTCCATTCGAGTCTACGGGACTGGAACAAAATGATACAGGCTATTCATTTCCTGAGGTTGCGGAAAAGCTGAATTTGTACCCAACTTTTTTTGATAGAAGTGAAGCTGCAGCAGAGAACAAAGATGATCTTGTGACTATAAACATAAATGGAAATGAATATAAAGCAAAAAAAAGGTACAACAATAATGCAAGCCTGCGAGCAAAATGGAATTAAGATACCCCATCTATGCACTGAACCGGATCTGACTCCGGATGCCAACTGTAGATTATGCCTAGTCAAAGTTGAAGGAGAGAGAGAACTGGTTGCTGCGTGTGCAACACCTGTAAAGGATAATATGAAGATTGTCACTGATGACGATGAATTGACGCATAATAGAAGGATTTTATTAGAATTAGCGATGGCATCCCATGAGCACAATTGCTTGACTTGCCATAAAGGAAATCCGTGTATTGCAGGTTCTTGTGAACTACAAGGATTGATACGTGATTTTGGTATTGAACAATCTAGGTTTGAACAAAACAAAGAAAAGCTTCCTGTTGACAATACCAGTCCAGTGCTTTCATATGATCCGAATAAATGTGTTTTATGTGGAAGATGTGTACGTGCATGTAGAGAAATAGCATGTCAAAACAACTTAGGATTTGTAAATAGAGGCTCTAAAACTTTTGTAGCTGCAGGGGCAAACAAGGCCTTTGATCAATCTGCTTGTGTTACATGTTTGGCATGTGTGTTTGCATGTCCTACAGGTGCAATTACTGAAAAGATAGCTCATTATCAAGGAGAAGAATGGGAAGAAGAGCTAATTTTTCAATCATGATATATAAAATAAGCTGACAAAGAAAGGTCACCTGACTCTACCGAAGGAATCAGATGACCTTTTTTATTTTGTTTAATCATATTTATAAATGGGTATATTTAATATCGGGTGTGAAATTTAATTTTTGTTTATATTGCAATCCATATTGACTTATATGGATTGCAGCGAGATAAATTATTATAAAAAATATAGGAGGAGATTGATAATATGAAATCACTAAAAGGAACAAAAACAGCTGAAAACTTGATGAAGGCATTTGCGGGGGAATCCCAGGCAAGAAATAGGTACACATATTATGCATCTACAGCTAGAAAAGAAGGATATGTGCAGATTTCCAACATATTTATCGAAACTGCAGAAAACGAGAAGGAACATGCAAAGAGATTCTTCAAATTTCTAAAAGAGGATCTAAACGGAGAGCCGGTAGAAATAAGTGCAGATTATCCTGTTGCTTTAGGTGATACAAAGTTTAACCTTCACGCAGCTGCTGAAGGAGAAAATGAAGAATGGTCCGATCTTTATCCTGAATTTGCAAAGGTGGCAGATCAGGAAGGGTTCAAAGAGATAGCAGAGGCATTCAGAAGGATTGCTGATGGAGAGAAAGCCCATGAAGCCAGATTTAGAAAGCTGCTCCAGAATGTAGAAAACGATACAGTATTCAAAAAGGATAAGGTTGTACGCTGGAAATGCAACAACTGTGGATACATCCATGAAGGCAAGGAGGCCCCTGAAGTTTGTCCCGCTTGTGTGCATCCTCAAGCCCACTTTGAGGTGTTTGTGGAAACTTATTAAGGGCATATGCACAAAAATTCAAATATTTGTTTTAAGCAACACGCTAGATGGTATATATACAATATAAATTAAGAAGAAAAAGGGGATGAATTTTGATGGAAGAGGTAAGAGAGTATTTCAAAATGCCTTTGATTGGTGATGATGCACCTTCTTTTAAGGCTGTAACAACGCAAGGGGAAATCAACTTTCCAGAGGACTATAAGGGTAAATGGGTTATATTGTTCAGCCACCCTGCTGATTTTACTCCGGTATGTACTACAGAATTTATGACTTTTGCATCCATGATAGATGAGTTTAAGGAACTCAACACCGAGCTTATAGGTTTATCAGTTGACTCACTTCATTCTCATATTGCCTGGCTGCGTACCATAAAGGAAAAGATTGAGTGGAAGGACATGAAAAATGTAGAAGTAACTTTTCCACTGATAGAAGATATAAAGATGGAGGTTGCCAACAAATTTGGAATGATTCAACCTAACCAGTCTTCTACACAAGCAGTGAGGGCAGTATTTATCATCGATCCACAGGCAAAGATAAGAACTATTTTGTATTATCCGCTTTCAACAGGCAGGAATTTTGATGAATTAAAAAGAATTATAATTGCCCTTCAAAAGACGGATGCTGAAGGCATTGCAACTCCTGCAGACTGGCGACCGGGTGATGATGTGATAATACCTCCTCCAGGTTCTTGCGGAGCTGCTGAAGAGAGAATGCAGGCGAAAGATGAAGATACATACTGTTTAGATTGGTTCATGTGCTTTAAAAAAGAAAATTAATTTCTACTTTTAACAATTATAAAAGCCAGGGGGTAGTTATCAATTGCCCATTGGCTTTTATGTTTATTTAATAATAAAAGGATGGTGGTAATATGATAGAAAAAGTATATACATTTAATACTTCAACAGAGAAACTAGTAGAAAAGATAGTGGACGATGATAATTTAGCATTAAACCATATGATACTTCCAAAGGATACAGGGCTGCCGGTACATCATGCCAATTCAAACGTATACATGATGGTAGTTCGAGGTTGTTTGACATTAAAGTTAGGCGAACAACCACCTAAAGAATATAAGGCAGGGCAGATAGTTAATATTCCTTACAAGACCAAGATGGAGCCCAAGAATGTGCATCAGGATGTTCTGGAGTTTTTCGTTGTGAAAGCGCCTAATCCCAGAGATATGAAGTGAATTATAGAGGAGAACAGGGTTAACATTTTAAAATGTTAACCCTGTTATTTTGTTGTTTTTGAATCAAGATATTTTAAAAATTTGTTTAATATTTTTTTGTCGAATTGTGTTCCCGAATTTTGTTTGAGCTCATGGATGGTTTCATTTTTATCCAGTGCTTTTCTGTATACTCTGTCATTTGTCATGGCGTCAAAGGCGTCACATATAGAAAGCAATTTGCTTAAATCATTTATCTGGTTTCCCTTTAGGTGGTCAGGATATCCCTTGCCGTCTATTCTTTCGTGGTGCATTCTTATAATACTTGCTTCATCTTTCATATTTAATATATATCTTACTATAATGTATCCTGCGTAGGGATGCTGTTTTATCTTATTATATTCAGAACCGCTTAGCTCCCCTTTTTTTAACAGTATCCTTTTTGGTATTATTAATTTTCCAATATCATGTAGTATTGCGCTGTATTTTAATTTTTTTATCAAATTTGGTGATAGATTATAATATTTTGAGTATCCTATGACCAAATCCGCAACTCTTTCACAATGATATACGGTATATCCGTCTTTTTTTCGCATAAAAAAAATGAGAATTTTGATGATTTTTAATCGGATACTTTTTTTAAGTCTACTATCGCGTGTTTGAGTGTTTTGGTTATATTGAGTGTCATGTTTGATCATGATATTCAATAGTTTTTTCCTCCGCGTAATTGGATAAAAAAGCATTATTTATCACTTTTGTTTCATTGTTGATAGTTAAAATAGTATTATCGAAAAAATGTACAGCATCTATTTTTCCGTTTTTATCAAATACTTTACAGTAGGTAGAGATTCCTGCTGGGGAGCCTACCATACCCATTTTAATCATATGTCCAGCGATCAGCATGCCTCCCCTAACGACGCTGGATTTTTTTTGAAAGAGTATGGAATGCTTTGCTATAAGGTTTGTTTGATAGCTACCTTGACCTATGACGACTATACTTCCGTTGGCCTGTATAAAGGAATTTTGACTGTACTTGAATATAATATCAGCCTTATTGCTCTGGGCTGAACTGACATCTTCAATATATTTCTTTATTTTGTTTTGAGTTTGGCTGATTTTATTACTATTTATCCCAATGCTTGAATTAATCTTTATTATGAGATTTTGCACTTCATCCAATATCTCATCGATTTTATTTATATCTTTATCATCCAGCAAAGCATACAGTTTCTTTACTTCTTCTATAGTTTTCATTATCTTATGTTTATTATCCGATAGGGTATTTTGAAACTGACTGTTCATATGGCTTTTATGGTCAAATGACCAAAAAGATTCTATCAATTGATTTATTTTTTTGATTTTAGGCAACACACACAGATACCGTATAATACTTGTCCCCGCCTGGACATTGCTTGCTATGATGTTGCCGTAAACTTTAATATTCTCCCTAGCAATGACACATGCGTGGTTTATATTGCCGTACACCGTGATGTTACCTCCCGATTTGACTTTGATATTATCCATTATATTGCCTTTAATAATTATATCTCCTTCAAAATATACATTGCCTGTATCAGCGTCTATGTTCTTGTGTATAGTATAGTAATAACAGGAATAACAGAAACTACCCCTCTGCTCAATACAGGTCTGCCTGAGGTGCTGGCTACTATCTTTAATCCGTTATCTAACAGAACGGTACCTTTGCCTGCTTTTAAAGGGCTATCTTTTCCCGGTTTAGCTTTTATTATCCTGCCTGTTACCGTTTCACCATTCCTACCTGGAATTGCAGGCATGGATTTAATAGCTAAAACTTCTCCTACACTTACAGTAGGAATAATTGTATGATCCAAAAGATCCACCTTTTTATCGGTGTCAAAATCAGGATTTCGATAACTTTTGTTGCTAAAAAGGTATTTTATTTCGCTATCTTGGCCATCTATTGGAGGAATACCTTTTGCAACAACACAACTGCCCCCTTCCTCCAATTTTATCAGCTCATAAATATTCTGAGTATTGATATATTTCATCTGGACATTTGCTTTTATAAGTTCGTCTATACATCGGTCAAATGAAACACCAGGTGCAGGAATCTTTTTGTAATTTGAACGGATATATATGGAGTTTTGGCTTTTACAATCTTCAGCAAAATATTTTTTCCCCGGTATTTTTTTAATAGTAAGCGTTGCTTCAAGGCCGTCATCTGATATATTCACTCTGACATCAGTGTAAGGTTCTATTGTTTTCGGTTTAAACTCTATCCAATCCCCTTCTGTTACTATTGTAGTCCCTTTGACTTCTTCGTTGTTGACAAACACTTGTATATTTGAATCATCTGAAGTGATAGAAGCATATTTACCGCCATCTGTGGAAGGATTTGACACCTTGAGTTTGCCGCAGAATATTTCCACTTTACCATCGCTACAATCCCGGTGTTTACCTTTATTAACATTTTTACGGGGTTCAGGGTCGATGTATTCAACACGATAACTTCCAGGTCTTTTGATCAATCCAAAAAATCTGCGGTAAGGAGGCCTTTTTATCTCTATGTTCAGCTGATTTTCACCGCACTGATAAAAAGCACTTGCCTTAGCGATTGCTTCTTCCGCGCTAAATGCAGTGAATATCATATTACATTTCCTCCTTCAGCATTATTTATACAAAAAATCACATTTTATTGAATATTTATACTGTATTTTTATTTGTGAGAAGGTATTATAATAATATTTGAAATACCGTCCTACAGTGCATGCATGTGCCTTCTTCCCTTTAGCTAGAATGTAACAAATTACTCAATTTGTTGCATTTCCTATAATATTATTCTATTAAAATAAGCGATAATTGTCAATCAATTCCAAGCGGTTTTTATCGAATTTTGATGAAATAATTAGATTATATGCTACTATAATTGAACTATTGAATATAATTCATCCTTTTCATCTTGATTTATACCTATATATCGAAGGGTGATACTTTGTGAGCTGTGATTAAAAGTATCCATTATAAGACCTATATTATATTTAGACAATTTGTAAGTCCAGTAACCCCAAGTTTTTCTCAAGCTATGGGTCCCAAAGTTCTCAACCCCTACTTGGGTAGCAGCATTTTTCAAGACTCGATATACTTGTATTCTTCCCAAATGTCCTCCTTTCTGACTTTCAAATAAATAGCTATCATATTGTAAATCCTGTTCTGTACAATAATTATAAATACACCTTCTTAGAAGTTGGTTTATTTTAATCTTTTTTTCTTTACCTGTTTTTTTCTCTTTTATAACGAGATACTCTCTAAATTTAAAATCCTCATCCAATACATCTTTTATTTGTATTGGCAATATATCGCTAATTCTCAATCCTGTATTGATACCAAACTTAAAAATCAAGGCATATTTGGGGTTGTACCTCTTTAAGCACTTATAAATCTCATCGATCTTCTTTTTTTCTCTTACTGGTTCAACAGTCATATTTGTCCTCCTTAATTTGTATTTTTATGAGCCGAGATTTTAAAATGCAACAAATTGAGTAAAATGTTGCATTTATTTAGTATAAATATTCAAGAATAAGTATAGTTGTGTTTTTTATATTATTTCTTTATATATTTACCCAGCCAATATCGGCTAATAATAGCATTTATTAAATTAGGTGAATTGCTTAAAAATCAGATTACTGTATTAGCTTATAATGAAACTATGTAATGAAGTTGTAAATTTATAAAGGAGAACAGGGTTAATATTAGAATAAAGATATTAATCCTGTTCTTTTATTATGGTATAATTATTTTTACAATTGATTTGGTAAACAGCATCAATATGTCAGAATATTATGTTATAATTAAGCTGCTTAATAAAAATGTGAAACACTACTGCCCTGCATAAAATTTGTATATTTTCCTTTGGAAGGGGAAAAATATTACAAAGCATTAAAGGGAGGGTGTTATCATGTTCAAGCTTTATGCAAAAGAATATGGTCATATAAAGGATGACATAAAAAGAGCTTTTGTTTCGTTTTTTGGAGATACTTTTGGACCTCAACCCGAGGGCGATTTGGAAGAAGGATTTGTATCCGATGAATATGACAATCAGAGATTTGTAGAAAGTGTAAAGCAAGCTAAAGAGGAATGGATGGCTGCTCAAAGTTATTTTCAAAATGTATCTGATCCGGATCTTATCGACTATGCTATATACAGTGTTGAAGCCTGTAGAAAAAAATATGTATATCTTCTAAAGCAGGCCAAGATAAAAGGAGTAAAAGGCGATTTTATGAACATACAATAAGTTTAATCATAAAAAAACAATAAAAAACATATAGTATAACTAAAGGTCCAGTCGGGGTTTGAGGATTATGTAGAGGTGAGGATTATGCTTTTGGGGATAAAGTTAACTACTATTTTAGCTTATGCACTTGGTTTAGTGCTTTTATATTTTATTGGCTGGCTTTTATTTGTGCCCTTTAAAATTGTTTTAAAATTGATTTATAACGGGATTATAGGCGGGATCATGCTTTGGCTGTTAAATCTTGTAGGAGGTTTTTTCGGGTTGTCTGTAGTGATAAATCCTCTCACTGCTCTTATTGCAGGCTTTTTAGGTATACCAGGAGTTATACTTATAATTATATTACAGTTTATACTGGTATAGTTACTCGCTGATCATCGTCTCTTTTCTTTAGGACAGGCCTTCAAAACAGATAGTTTATTGGTTTTGTTGACACCTAAAAAGCCATCTGTTATAATTATTTCGGGCTCATGTTTCATGGTTGTATACTATCCATTACAAGGGATTACGGAGCTGTAATAATAACAGCTCAAAACTGTACTAGTACATAATTGCTTTATTTCTTCTGTGGTAGTACAGGTATGTTGTTCAAATCAATCCATATGTTAGCTGAAGGGAGGAAATGTTATGGGAAAAATGGTGGAAATCCGCTGGCACGGCAGAGGTGGACAAGGCGCTAAGACTGCCTCATTGTTACTTGCCGATGCTGCATTTGAGACCGGCAAATATATTCAGGGTTTTCCGGAATACGGTCCTGAAAGAATGGGAGCTCCTATCACAGCTTATAATAGAATAAGCGATGAGAGAATAACTGTCCATTCTAATATCTACCAACCTGATTATGTAGTAGTTGTTGATGAATCTTTGATGGCTTCAGTTGATGTTGCTGAAGGATTAAAGGAAGATGGAGCTATAATAATAAACACTGAGAAAGATGTTGATGAGGTAAAAAAACATCTCAAGGGTGTTAAAGGAAAGGTTTTTACCGTGGATGCAAAGAAGATATCTATTGAAACTCTAGGAAGATATTTTCCTAATACTCCTATGCTTGGTGCAGTAGTTAAAGTGAGCGGGATTATGGAGGAAAAGGCTTTTATCCAAGCTATGGAGGGTGCTTTTAAACACAAGTTTGCTACCAAACCTGAAGTTATTGAGGGTAACATGAATGCGTTAAAGAGAGCTATGCAGGAGGTGAAAGGGCTATGAGCAAAGAACGAAGAGATAAAACCATTACCCCAGATATAAAATGGGAAGAAATAACCAGAGGCGGAAACATATATCATGCTGGAAATGCAAAAGATTTCAAGACGGGTGATTGGCGTTCTATGAAGCCTATATGGAAGCCTGATAAATGTACACAATGCCTACTTTGTTGGCCTGTATGCCCTGATACATCTATTCCTGTTAAAGATAAGAAAAGATTGGATTTTGATTACGATCACTGCAAAGGGTGTGGAGTTTGCGTGAGTGTATGTCCATTTGATGCTATAGATTTTGTAGAAGAAGGTAAATAAAAGGAGGAGGGGAACCAAATGGCGATAAGAGAAAGACTGAGTGGAAATGAAGCTGTTGCATATGCTATGAAGCAAATAAATCCTGATGTTGTTGCTGCTTTTCCTATAACTCCATCCACTGAAGTGCCACAGTATTTTTCCCAGTTTGTTGCTAATGGCAAAGTAGATACTGAATTTGTTGCTGTTGAGAGTGAACACAGTGCAATGAGTGCCTGTATAGGTTCACAAGCGGCAGGTGCTAGGACTATGACTGCAACTTCAGCCAATGGATTGGCGTTGATGTGGGAAATGCTTTACATAGCAGCTTCATCTAGATTACCCATAGTGATGTCTTTGATAAATAGAGCTTTATCCGGCCCTATAAATATTCACAATGACCATAGCGATTCTATGGGGGCTAGGGATTCCGGATGGATTCAATTATACAGTGAAAGCAATCAAGAGGCCTATGATAATGTAATTCAGGCTATTAGAATTGGTGAGCATTCAGATGTACTGCTACCTGTAATGGTATGCCAGGACGGTTTTATAACTAGCCATGCTGTAGAGAACATCGACTTGTTAGAGGACGAGAAGGTAAAGCAGTTTGTGGGAGAGTATAATGTGAAGGATTTTCTGCTCAATCACAAGAGCCCTATGGCAATAGGCCCGTTGGATCTACCCCCACATTACTTTGAACACAAGAGACAACAGGCTGAAGCCATGCGAAATGCTAAAAAGGTGATACTTGAAGTTGCTCAAGAATATGAAAAACTAACAGGTAGAAAATACGGTTTATTTGAAGAATATATGATGGAGGATGCAGAGGTTGCCATCGTTATACTCAACTCGTCAGCAGGTACCGCCAAGGCCACGGTAGACGATTTAAGAAATAAAGGCGTGAAGGCAGGCCTTGTAAAATTGAGGGTATTTAGACCATTTCCTGCTGATGAACTTGCAGCAGCCCTTTCAAAAGCAAAAGCAGTAGCAGTTATGGATAAGGCTGACTCGTTCTCTGCTGCAGGAGGACCCGTGTTTGTTGAAACTAGGAGTGCCCTGTTTGATGCGGCTGAGAATACAAAGGTAGTAAGCTATATATATGGTCTGGGAGGCCGTGACGTTAAAAAAGAAGATATTGCCGAAGTCTATAATGATCTATTGGAGATAGTGGAAACGGGAGAAGTTAAGCAGACATACAATTATCTTGGTGTGAGAGAATAGGAGGTGCTTACAAGTGGCTTATAAATTTAAGGAAACATCTGCAAAGAGAGAAAGATTAACTGGTGGACATAGAATGTGTGCTGGCTGCGGAGCACCTGTAGCGGTTAGAACAGTATTGAGAGCGTTGAAGGATGAAGACCATGCGGTTATAGGTTGTGCAACAGGTTGTTTAGAAGTATCTACTTCAATTTATCCGTATTCTGCCTGGGAAGATTCTTTTATACACAGTGCTTTTGAAAATGCAGGGGCTACCGTTTCAGGTGTGGAAGCGGCCTATACTTCCCTTAAAAGACAGGGGAAAATAGATAAAACAACTAAGTTCATCGCATTCGGAGGAGATGGGGGTACTTATGATATCGGATTGCAATCTCTGTCCGGTGCGATGGAAAGAGGACATGACATGGTATATGTATGCTATGATAATGGTGCGTATATGAATACAGGTATTCAGCGTTCTTCAGCTACACCCAAATATGCCAATACGACTACTTCACCTGCTGGGACGGTTATTCCCGGTAAACAGCAGTACAGAAAAGATTTGACTTCAATCATGGCAGCCCATCATCTGCCCTATGTAGCACAGAGCGCTCCCATGAAGAACTTTAAGGATCTGTATGAAAAATCAGAAAAGGCTATATACACAGAAGGACCTGCGTTCTTGAATGTTTTAGCTCCCTGTCCGAGAGGATGGAGATACGATACTCCTAAACTGATGGATATAATTCAGGCTGCTGTGGACACATGTTTCTGGCCTTTGTATGAAGTGGTAAATGGTGAGTATAGATTGACATACAAACCTAGAAAGAAGCTTCCTATCGAAGAATGGCTAAGGCCTCAGGGGAGGTTTAAACATCTGTTCAAGCCTCAAAACAAACATCTGATCCAGGAAATACAACAAGAAGTAGATGACAGATGGAAACATCTGCTTGAATTATGCGGCGAAACTGAATAGAAGATTTGATACAAAAGGGGACAATGGTGGTCCCCTTTTCTATTTGGATTATGTCAGTTTATATATTGTTAATTACTTGTAGAAAAACATACATAAGGTATGATAAAATAATGTTGAACAAAGCAAAAATTAACGGAGGGGTAAAGGTGAAAAATGGGGAGAAAAAAATTAATAACAATAACAACAGCTTTACTTATACTATTAACCATATTTAATACAAATGCAGGTGCACAGCCGGAATCTGAATGTAGTTTAGAGGTTAAGCCTCAGCTGATCAGCGTGCTAGGGGACCAAACGGTGAATTTTGAAATCACGGTAAAGAACACGGGCAAAACAGATTTGCAAAATGTAGCTGTGTCAGAAGGCAAAAATGCAATTCCTGGGGCTTCATTTGAGGTTTTAAAACCGGGAGAAGTTAAAACAGTGCTTTATAGCAAACAGGTGCGGCCGGGGAATGTATATTCGTTTACTGTTGTTTTTAATGACGGTAATACGCAGACTCAAAAGATAGAGGTTAAGCAGTCTATCCCTGGAGTAGAGCTTGTGCGAGAGATCAAAAAGCAAGATGGCACAGTTCTGCCGGATAGCGGGAAATTTTCTGTAATGGCAGGAGAAAACATACAAATAAAGTATACAATAACAAATACAGGAGATGCTGATCTGGAAAAACTAGTAGTAAAGGATCAAGGTGTGGGTTTCACATGGGACAAGGGTATTTTGAAGATAGGCCAATCAGACTCTAAAGTGGTAAATAAAAAGGTGAACCAGGGCATCAAATCCAATCCCAGGGTTTTCTTTGGGGGAGATGTACTTGCAGAGCAACCCTCTATTACTATATCTCCTGTAAAGCCGGGGTTAGAGATAGCGGTCAAGCCTACAGAGGTTAAAGCCAGTAAGGGAGAACAAGTTGATTTTGAGATAACAGTCAATAATACGGGTTCTACCACAATAGACAATGTAGCCATATATGAAAATACACTTGGGAAGATAATAGATGTTGGATCCATCATGGCTGGAGGACATGTAAAAAAGATAAGGAAGATACAGGTGGAAAATTCAGCACAATACACTTTTATGGCCAAGGGTACAGACAAATTTTCAGGACAGAGCATAGAAACAGCTGGCAAATCAGTTAAAGTGACTATAATTCAGCCTAAATTACAAATAGCTCTGAAAGCAGACCCTGGATATATACAAAAGGGTGATGAAGTAATATATAGTTATGTGGTGAAAAATGCCGGCAATACCAACATATCAAATATAGCTGTTATAGATAGTATATTTGGACAGGTAGCAACCATAGATATTCTAAAGCCCGGTGAAGAAAGGACTATAACCAAAAGCATCACATTGGAAGGAACTACTCAAAATGATGCTTTTGTAGATGGCATAGATTCTTCCGGTAATCGGGTAAGTGCACAAAGCGAGTTGGTTACAGTGGAGGTAGAAGCTGCTGAAACAGATGAATTGGATGAAGATGAACTTCTTGATCCCGATATAGTTATAGGGGATACAGATGAAAAGGAAGAGGAGGAATTACAAACGGGTACAGATTTTTTATTCACCTTGGATAATGCATTGCTTATAATTGCGGTTATTGCATTCTTGGGATCGGGTATAGGCCTTATATATATGATAGCCACCGGTATCAGAGGAGTTAAGGTAAAAACCAGGAGATGATATAGTGCTTACTTTAGGGGAATTGGAGGAAAAAATTAAAGGATGCAGTAGGTGTAGGCTGTGTAAGGGCAGAAACAGCATTGTGTTTGGGGAAGGAAATGAAGATGCTGATATAATGCTGATAGGCGAAGGCCCGGGACGTGATGAGGATATACAGGGGAAACCCTTTGTAGGGAAAGCAGGACAGCTTTTGACCAAGATCCTGAATGCCATAGATTTGGATAGGGGTGATGTATATATTGCCAATATAGTCAAGTGCAGGCCACCCTATAATAGAGTTCCTACTCCCGATGAGGCACAAGCCTGTATACCAATTTTGAGATATCAAACTGCCGTGATACATCCTAAAATAATAGTATGCCTAGGTTCAACTGCTGCAAAATACATCATCCACCAAGATGCCAGGATAACTCAAATAAGAGGAGAATGGATAAATAGGAAGGGATACTGGTTGATGCCCACCTTTCACCCTGCGGCACTTTTAAGAGATGTGAGCAAAAAGAAACTTGTATGGGAAGACTTTAAAAAGATAAGAGATAAATATAAAGAGATAAACTCCTTCTAAAATTTCAGAAGGAGTTTTTATATACCTAATCAGTGAATAATCTTTTTTTTCCTTTTTTGATCATTATAAAACCTATTATTATAAACCCTATCGGTATTATACTTGATTTAAATGCTCTCAGCCATTCTATTACTACGGGAGAAATATCTGTATAGTTGAAAAACCAGTAATCCATTCTCTTTAATATCAGAAGTATCCCAAACACTATTATGCCCCAGCCTACATTGTAATAATTTAGTTTTGAATAATCTATATTAAGCACCGACTTATCCTCAACCGGTTTATCGTTTTGCAATGCTCTTTTATAGTTATAGCTGTCAAAAAAGTTATAAAACCATATAGGTATCGACAAAAAAGCCAACTCCTCTATTCTGAGCAGTGATACCAAGGCGATAAAGCCGAAGAAGATCACCATAATGTGCAATCCTCTTGTAGTCAAGCCTAGATACATGTGCCCTGCTCCCGGGATCAGTGAGAATATGAAATGCAAAAAACTATTTATACGCTGCGGCCTTTCATAATCCATAATCTGCTCCTCCTTCCAAATCATTATCTTTAATTTTAAACAGCGAGTTTTCAAATATTTCGTTTATACCCATTATTTTTTTAGAAAACCCTTCAAAATGCGATGGGATATCAATGATATCGACTATTTTTTTTGCAGGGGGTTTGATGGCATTGGTGCTGTCCTGTGTATACTTATCGATATATCCGGAATTCAACAAAAGCATCAAAAGCCCTGCTGCGATAAAACTTGCCCCCCATCTAACCAGTGAAAAATTGACTATCGAGCCTTTACTGTGCTCTGTATTATATATACGGTCCATTACCTTTGATGTGAAGTCTGAAGGTGCATCAGGCAGGGGGATGTTATCTAACATGGAGTTTATGCTTTTTATATACTCCAGCTCTCTATTGCAACCGGAACAGTTTTTAAGATGCGTCTTTATTAAATTCGCTTGTGATGTGTTTAATTGATTGCTTACGTAAGAATCCAGCTCAACTCTTACCTGACTGCATTTCATAACATTCACCTCTCAAATTATTCTCTAAAAGTATTTGCCGTATTTTTTGTTTGCCTCTGTATATCCTGGTTTCTACAGTTCTTTCCTTGATTTCTAAAACCTCGCCTATTTCCCTGTATTTCATGCCCTGAAAGTGGTACATTATGATAGGCAATCTATATTTTATGTCTAATGTGGCTAGTGCATCATGCAAAGCCTTGTTTTGTTCATAATTTATATAATCATCTTCAGGTGTTTGACATATGGAAAAACTTCTACCAGTCCAGTCATCATTTGTATCTATACTTATTATTTTATTGTTGATTCTAGCATTTTTTCTCTGCCAATCTATACACCTATTAGTTGCAATTCTATACATCCAGGTGGAAAATTTACATTTAAAATTAAAAGAATTTATTTTTTTAAAAGCTAAAATAAATATCTCCTGGCAGAGATCTTCGCAGTCTGTATAGTTATAAGTAAAGGAATATGCCAGCTTAAACATCCTATTTTTGTATTTTTCTACTATTTGATTAAACAGATGAATATTCCCCTGCTGAACCTGCTCTACCAGCTCTTCATCGACCAAACTTATCACCACCTCGGATATTGGGGCACGCAAAACTTTTATAATATATTAAAATTTATACAGCCGTGTTCTACATTTAGAATTACCTTGTTTTGTCCTGTGCCATTTTTATAAAAGGCCTGGGTTCTATTATTGTGATTATCAATTTTCATATCCTGTATTGTCTGGATATTCCCGTAAGAAGCTTCTGCATTTATTATAACATCTTCAAAACACGGAACACACATCGTTATATCCCCAAAGGTGGTATTCATATCATAGTTGGATTTTATCGGTTTATCGCTATTTAAAACTATGTTCCCGTGCTTAACCTTCACCATAGCATCCTCAGCAGGGTTTGTGATTTCTACATTCCCAAACTCATTGTCTATTTGTATTTTTCCTTTTATATCATTGATTTCAACATTGCCCATGCTGTTTTGTACCTTAACACCTATGTCTTTGGCAGGAACATATATCCTATAGCTGATGCCGAGGGAATTTGAGTCATCAAAGGCTTCTAGATTTTGAGCTTTTATTGAAAACGTTTTGCCTTTATACACCTTTATCATATCTTTCAGCTTCTGTTCATCTACTTGAGCATTTGGCTTTAAGGAAATATCAGCTTCAATTTTAGCATTTTGCTCATCGGTAATCGTTACATATACATTTCCAAACCTGTTTTGTACATCCAAAAGTTCAACATCTTCAAATGGTAAATCGTTAAAAACAGCTGTGGTTTTATATTGATACTTAAAACCTGAGGTAAAAAAAGAGCCTAAATCAAACATGGATAATCCTGAAAAAATAGAATTAAACAACAAAATAATACAGACTATTAGAATGCTCAAAAAGTCAAGCCTTATATCTATCTTCTTTCCTTTTGAATCATATACCAGCTTGGTGATTATTACTTCCAGCCCTAAAAGTATTAAAAATATCGGCCAGAATACATAGGGGTCTCTTAATATTGAAGTATCAGACAATTTATTCACCAACGCTACAGTTCCTAGCAGTATCAGCATTATTGCCAAAGTGATTAAACCGACCTTTTTTCTTATAACAGTGTTTGAATTGTTTTCCATACTCATTCTCCTTTCACAACATATTCAATTATTTATAACGTAACAAAGAACAGAAACCCTTCATAATTTTTGAAAAATGTATAAACAATATATAATATATAGATAGATTGTAATCATTATGCAAGGCAAAAATAACACAAGGGGACAGTCCCCTCGTGTTGAAGGGAGTTTAGTTTTATTAGAAAACGATTTGGAGGAATGCCTGTGTCAAAACATGAAAGATTAAAAGATATTGAAAAACAATTGGGCAACCAAATAAATGAATATTTCAATACACAGTATGTACCTATAGTGTTTGGAGAAGGAAATACAGATGCAAGAATGGTTTTAGTAGGAGAAGCACCGGGGAAACAGGAGATTGAACAAAAAAGGCCATTTGTTGGTCAAGCGGGGAAGAATTTACAAAAATTCCTAGACTATCTTAAAATTCAAAGAAAGGACATATACATTACTAATGTAGTTAAATTCAGACCCTATAAAATAAATCCATCTACCGGAAGAAAGATTAACAGAAAGCCTAATACCGAAGAAATAGAAATATGCCGTAATTACCTAAAGGCGCAAATAAATACTATTTATCCCCAACTTATAGTGAGCTTAGGCAATGTACCCCTGCAGACACTTACAGATGATAACTCCATAGGCATTGGTCAAGTTCATGGAACTATAATAGACATAAGGTTGGACGATAAAGAATATAAACTCTTTCCCCTATACCATCCGGCTAGCCTCATCTATAGAAGATCTTTGATACAGACATATAATCAGGATCTCGACAAACTTAGCGATTATCTAAAATCTTCTATATAAGTCGGATACATATTTGCTTTTATATAGCAACACCGGGAGTATATGATCCCTTCCGTGTTCCGCAATCTGTCGCACTATATTAAGAATAACACAGGGGGACAGTCCCCTTGTGTTAAAGGAACATATATAGAAGGTTAGTAAATTGCTCATGAATATTCGGCTAAAATAACTTGACGAATGTAGTGAGTTATAGTTATTTCCGAATATTTATTGCATGAACGCTCTTCTATATATGTTCCGTGTGTGGCTATTATATTTACAAATATATCAGTATCGGGGTATATAATACCCTACGTGCTCCACAATCTGCCACACTATATTATATAAATGCTGAATGTATAGTGTGGCACATTAAGTCGCATCTTCGGGTATTATATACCCCTAAACAAAGGTTTAATTTAAACCACTGAACAGGGATTTATATGCAAGACAAAAACGACACAGGGGGACTGTCCCCTTGTGTTCATAAAAGATACATTTAAAGGTTTACTTCAAATATCAGAATATGTTAAGGTGGATATAAAGAAAATGTTGGGTATATAATATTATAGATAAACAAAGACTAAAACTTCAAGGTAAAGGGGTGGGTGTAAGTGACTCTTGAGCAGTGGGAATTAAACAAAGATCAATTAAAGAGATGGTGCAGTCCAGAAGAATTAGAATTTGAAACTACAGAACAAATAGAGCCTATTGAAAATATAATAGGCCAAGAACGTGCAGTCAGTTCCATGAAATTCGGATTAAAGGTAAAGAAAAAGGGCTACAATATCTATGTAACAGGTAACACCGGCACAGGTAGAACAACCTATGCACAATCCATTGTACAAGAGCAAGCTAGACAAGAAAAAACCCCTGATGATTGGTGCTATGTATACAACTTTGATAAACCGGACCAGCCTATAGCTCTATCATTTCCTTCAGGGATGGGCAGAGAATTTCAAAAAGATATGAAAAAGATGATAGAAGTTTTGAAAATAGATATCCCGAATACCTTTGAGGGTGAGGGATACGAAAAAGAAAAAACAGAGATAATGCAAGAATATCAGAAAAAGACTGGAAAGTTGATGGATGAACTGAATGATAAGGCTAAAGAACAAGGATTTATCCTAAAAAGGAGTGGGGGAGGTTTTGTTACAACTCCTATAATTGATGGGGAACAGATGAGCCAGAAGGAGTATGAGCAGTTAGACGAACAGACAAAAAAGGAAATTGAAGAAAAATCCAATCAACTTCAAGTTTTGATAATGGAATATATAAAAAAGATAAAAAACGTTGAAAAAAAGATAAGGTCAAAGATCGAAATCCTCGATAAGAAAGTAGGCCTGTCCGCAGCTGAAATACATTTTGATGAGCTCAAATCCAAATACAAGGATTGTTGCAGGGATGATGAAAAATCCCAAAAAGTCATCCAGTATTTAGAATCTGTTCAGGAAGATATACTAGAAAATATTGATAAGTTCTTAAGCGATGAAACCGACCAAGACAGTAACCCTCTTTTGGTGATTAGCAAAATGGACAAAGAAAGCTATATGTACAAATACGATGTAAATCTGCTCGTAGATAGCAGCAGTCTGGAAGGTGCGCCTGTGGTATGTGAATGCAATCCGACATTTCCTAATTTGGTGGGTAAGTTTGAGTATCAAAATCAATTCGGAACTTTAAGGACGGATTTTACCAAAATTAAACCAGGGCTTTTACATCAAGCTAACGGTGGATATCTGATATTGGATGTGAATGATATTTTTAATAACCCATATAGTTGGCATGCACTAAAACAGGCACTTAAATCAAACAAATTGACGATAGAAACTCTAGGAGAGATATACGGCGGCCTGTCTGCATCCGGTTTAAAGCCGGAACCTATTCCATTACAAATAAAAATTATTCTTATAGGAAACTCATATAGTTACTATATTTTATACAACTACGAAGAGGATTTCAAAAAGCTGTTTAAAATCAAGGCGGATTTTGATATAACCATGGAAAGAAATGTTAATAACTATAAAAATGTACTAGGCTTTATTAGCTATCATTGTAATAAAGAAAACTTAAAACATGTTGATGCAAGCGGGGTGGCTAGAATAATCGAATATAGCTCAAGGCTAGCTGAACATCAGGATAAACTATCTACTCAGTTCAACGACCTTGTAGAAATACTTTATGAGGCAGATGTGTGGGCATCTATAGAAGGGGACGATATTATATCGGAAAAACATATAAAAAAGGCTATCCAGCAAAAGAGATACAGATCTGCAATGTACCGTGATAAGATAAATGAAATGCTTGAAGAAGAAACAATATTATTGGATATAGAAGGAGAAAAGATAGGTCAAGTAAACGGATTATCGGTAATAAACATGGGGGATTCTTCCTTTGGCAGACCGTCTAGAATAACAGCCACTGTATTTTCCGGGCAGGATGGCATAATAAACATTGAAAGAGAGACAAAGATGAGTGGAAGCATTCATGATAAGGGTGTTCTCATATTGAGCGGTTTTCTAGGAGAGAGATTTGCTAGGAAAAACCCTCTTTCCATAACTGCTAATATCTGTTTTGAACAACTATACGGAGGGGTGGACGGAGATAGCGCTTCCAGCGCAGAGCTATATGCAATACTGTCCAGTTTGGCAGAAATCCCGATAAAACAATGTATAGCTGTTACCGGTTCGGTAAATCAAAAAGGTGAAATCCAACCAATAGGAGGAGTAAATCAAAAGATTGAGGGATTTTTTGAAGTATGCAGAAGGAAAGGTTTGAACGGGAAACAGGGAGTGATAATTCCTCATCAAAACATAAAAAATCTAATGTTGGCTGATCAAGTTATAGAAGCCGTACAAAATAAAATGTTTCATATTTATACTATAAAAGATGTAGACCAAGGCATAGAGATACTGACCGGTATTCCTGCCGGACAAAGGGATGAAAAGGGAGAATATCCTGAAGGTACTGTAAATTACATGGTGGAACAAAAACTCAAATACTTTGCTGAATTACAAAAAAAAGATGGAGAAGAATAAAGAATGCACTGGAAGAGCATACCGAGGAGATTGAAGAATTTAAAACTATAAAATACCTAAAAAAGACAAAGAATTGTTTTGGAAGGGATTTTTAAAAGCTTAAAAACATATATATATGATAGGTACAAGGACTATAGTTGGAAAATAAATTTATATGTTTATTAAAAATATGACAGGGTATATAATTAAACGTAGATTATTTGATAAAATAAAAATAAATACTGTAAATAGAAGAGGTGGACTAGATGGATAAAAAAACTATAGAGAACTTAAAACAGGCTTTTGCAGGAGAGAGCCAGGCAAGAAACAAATATACTTTTTTTGCATCTGTTGCTAGAAAAGAAGGATGGCTGGAAATAGCAGAGATGTTTGAACAGGCTGCAGCTAATGAAAAAGAGCATGCAGAAGTGATCTTTAAATTGTTAAATGGGATAGGAGATACTGCTGAAAATCTACAGGCAGCCATAGATGGTGAAACATATGAATATAAAGACATGTATCCTGAGTTTGAAAAACAGGCAAAACAGGCAGGAGACAAAGAGGCAGAGAATTATTTCAGACAAGTCCAAAAGGTTGAAAAGCTCCATGCTGAAAGATTTGCAAAATTAAAGGAAATGCTGGAACAGAAGAAGTTGCTTAAAAAAGATAACAAAATAAAATGGGAATGCAGAGAATGTGGATATGTCTATGAAGGCGAGCAGCCACCTGCAGTCTGCCCACTCTGTAGACATGATAGAAAATATTATAAGCCTATTTGTGAATGAGAACAAAACAATATTATAAAACATACAGAAGAATCAAATAAAAAGAAAGGAGAAAAACATGGATAAATGGGAATGCACTATATGCGGATATGTATATGATCCTGAGAAAGGCGATCCTGAAAACGGAGTTGCCCCTGGGACTTCTTTTGAGGATCTTCCAGAGGATTGGGTTTGCCCTGAATGCGGCGTAGAAAAAGATATGTTTGAAAAGATAGAATAAGTCAGGGGAGCACCTGACTTATTTTTTTAAAAAAAGCTAAAAAACTATTGACACACAGGAATAAGGATGGTAATATAGACAATGCTGTCGCTATTAGTTGCTGTTTAAATTTATATAGCTTGCAATACGAAAAAAGATAAAAAAGTAGTTGACAGCGAAAAAGAAAGATGGTATATTAGTAGATGTCGCCCAAACGGGGCGGCTAACAAATAGGCCTTTGAAAACTAAACAGGATAGAAAAAAAGAAGCGAACGTACGAAACAAATTCAGCCAGGCCAAGCAA